>CAYTLG010000152.1:0-4339 GCA_964438725.1 uncultured Ruminococcus sp.
ATATTATATAGCCCAAACAGGAGCTAAAGCCATCTCACAACGACAAAAAATACACATTTGTTCAAGCAATGCAAATTGGGTCAGGTACACATAAGCAAAAGCTAACCAAAATCGGTATAATATTGTCTATACTGTAAATTTCAGCAAAATAATCGAATTTTACCGTGATATCATGATATAATATGCTTAATGATTTGCTGTATGTAATGGAAATTTACGTACAAGGGGTATTTTTCTGACAGCTTTCAAACAGCAATGACAAAGCAAAAACATTAGTTTATATAACTACATAAATGGAGGATATTTATGACAAATATTAATAGACTCGGACTCGGCTGCATGGGAATGTCAAGCCGTCACAACCCGGAAAACTCAATCAAAACGATTCACGCAGCACTTGAAAGCGGTATTACTCTTTTTAACACGGGAGAGTTTTACAACTCAGGTGAGAGTGAAATGGTTGTTGGTGAGGCCATGCGTGGTGTACAGAGAGATAGTTATTTTCTGTCGGTAAAGTTCGGTGTTCTTCCCCAGCCCGGCGGCGGAATCTATGGACTTGACGTTACACCATTCAACATCAAAGGACATCTTGCATATTCCCTTTCAAGACTCGGAATGGATTATGTTGACCTTTATCAGCCTGCACGTCAGGATACAGAAATTCCCGTTGAAGAGGTCGTTGGTGAAATGTCAAAGCTCGTAGAAGCCGGATATATTCGTCACATCGGTCTTTCAATGGTTGATGCTGAAACTCTGCGTCGTGCGTGCAAGGTTCATCCTATCCACACTGTTGAAATGTCATATTCTTTGATTGAAAGAGGTATTGAAAAGGAGCTTATATCCACAGCAAAGGAGCTTGGAGTAAAGGTTCTCGCATTCGGTACTATCGGTCACGGTCTGTTCACCGACAATGTACTTGACAATATTGAAAACAATCCTCGTCTTTCACGTGGTATGCTTTCACCTGAACACAGAGATACCAACCTTCCCATGATAAAGGCTGTCAAGGAAATTGCCGATGAAAAAGGTATAGGTCTTTCTCAGCTTGCTCTTGCATGGTCTCTCGCAAAATATGACCACGTGCAAAGCCTTGTAGGAACTACAAATCCCGAACATTTACAGAGTGCGATTGACGCTTTGAATATCGAGTTTTCCGAAGAAGATATTGCACGCATTGAATCGGCTATACCCGCAGAAAACTTCAGCGGAAGAGGCATGAGAAATTTCAGATTTACAAACGGACAGATGAGTCTGGCATAATAAAGAATTAAGGAGACTGAACAATGGAAAGAGTATGTGAATTTTTGCAGAAAGCCAACACTTTTTATGTCGCAACAGTAGAGGGAGATCAGCCGAGAGTACGTCCTTTCGGTATAGCTCACATCATTGACGGCAAGCTCTGTGTCATGACAGGAAAGAAGAAGCCTGTTTCAAAGCAGATATCCGAAAATCCTAAGGTAGAGGTTTGTGCTTGTACAGAGGGAAAATGGGTACGTATTGCCGGAGAGCTTGTTGAATACGATTCTACAGAAGCACGTCAGAAAATGCTTGATGCCTATCCGTTTATGAAAAAGACCTATGCTGCCGATGACGGAAATATGCAGCTCCTTTACTTTAGAAATGCAACCGCTACATTTGATTCCTTTAGCGGAGAACACGAGGTTATAAAGTTCTGATGATATCAGCTTCACAAAAACTCATGATAGTTTATGTGTAGGGTATAATGAGAAAGTGCCGCAGCGATTCACGTAAAATCCTGTGGCATTTTTGTTTGTGTGAACTTTTTTGTCAATACAACAGTTTTCCTTGATTATAAAAACGAATTGTGATACAATAGACTCAACAAACATATTTGATAAGCAAGGGATAGTCATGAAATTCGCCTTTTCACATGAACTTTGGTCACTTTTTCAGGATTTTCATACCATCACAACAGGAATCAACATTTCGATTTTTGAGACACCTGTATTTTTCTCACAAAATGATTTTTCAATAAATTATGGAAACTGTATTGCGTATCCGCAGGTTGAAATGGGCAATATTTTCTGCAAAATGATACGTCGCAATTCTGCCGTGGACAAACGCTGTCTGCTCTGTGATGCGTATTATACAGACCTTTGCAAAAAAAGCAAAAAACCGGCAGTTTACCGTTGTCATTTAGGTTTACTTGAAGCTCAGGTTCCGGTTCATGTCACGGGGGACAGTGCCGCTATTCTGTTTTTTGGTCAGGTATGTGATTCTCCATCCGAAGAAATAGATACATCATTTGCACAGATTTGGAAAAGTCTTCGTGCTATTGACCCGATTTATTTTCCCGATAAGGACGAATCTCCTGAATCCTACGAATTTTTTCGCTCTTATTACCGTTCTATGATACGTATGACTACCGAGCAGTTTGAGGCATGGAGTAGCTTTATGTCTAACGTGTCTTCTGATTGGATTATGCGTGGCTTCGTTAGTATTATCGACGAAACGCCTGCTGACACTGTCCGTGCTTATATTATGGATCACATCAGTGAACAGATACGTGCTGATGATGTATGTGAATCGCTGCATTTTTCACGTGCTACCCTTTATCGTGTAATTAAAAATGAGACAGGATTGGGGTTCAACAGCTATGTTAATTTAATGAAACTTGAACATTCACGCCACCTTCTTGAACAAAATCACAAGATTAGCGAGGTCGCTGCAATGCTTGGATACGTAAATGTAAATTATTTTTCCCGTCTTTTCCACATTCGTTACGGAATTTCGCCATCGGAGTACTTACGAGATATCTCAAATTCTGCACTTATCTCTCATGGTAGTTTTATTGAAAAGCGATGAGACAATAGTGCAAGTTTTTGAGATGGTATTTCATTGCGTTTTTTATATTTTTTCTGTATAATGATTGTATAGACTGCAGTCAGTTTATTTTTTTTAATTTAAATTAATTAAAGGAGATTACTTATGAATAAGAAACTTTCTATGGTTATTCTTGCTTGCGTAATGGCAGCATCATTCTCTTCTGTTGTTTCTGCTGACAGTGAAACTACCATGACTATTCCTCGTGTTCCCGATGGAAGCATCACTATTGATGGGGTTATGGATGAGATTTACACTAAGTGCGAAAATCAGTTCGTTGAAGAGTACGACTTTGTAAACTTCTCTGCGAACCCTTGCAGCGTTACAGGTAATTTTTACGCTTGCTATGACAGCAACTACTTCTACTTCTTTGTAGATGCACTTGATGAGTTTGATATCGACTATACAAACGAAGACCTCTCAAATCCCGCACTTCGTGATTGCTTAGGTCTCATGCTCGATTTTGACTACAACCGTTCTGATAAATATGCATACAGCTATGCAGATAACCAGGACAGAGTAGGCTACATCAACCTCGGTGGCGATGGTGTTTATGCAACATACCACATCTATGCAAATGATCTCCCCGCAAACGACAAGTACAGCGATCTTCACGACAAGATTCAGTTCTCAACCATTCCCGAACTTAATGGAGAACACATTATTTATGAATTAGCTCTCCCTATCCCCGCTGACCAGGATTTGTCCGTAGGAAATAAGATCGGTCTTGGTGTTCTCTTAAACGATGCTGAATTTTCTCTGCGTGTTGGTCAGACACTCTGGGCTCCTGAAAATGGCGATATGTGGCGTTGGTCCGACACTTGCGGTACAGCAGTTTTAGGTGAGCTCGTTGAAGTTGCAGTTACAGAAACCGAAGCTCCCGTAACAGAGACTGAAGCTACTGTTGAAGAAACCGTAGCTGAAACAGAAGAAACTGTTGAAGAAACTGAAGCTCCCGTAGTTGAAACTGAAGAGACTGTTGAAGAAACTGAAGCTCCCGTAGTTGAAACTGAAGAGACTGTTGAAGATGTTGTAGAAACAGAAGCTCCTCAGACATTCGATGCCGGTGTTGTAGCAGCAGCAGTTGCAGCAGTATCCGCAGCAGGTTTTGCAGTTGCAAAGAAGAAGAACAACTGAGATTTCGTAATACAATAGAAAATTGCTAAAAAGAGCGACTGTGATTTCCGATAAGGATGTCACGGTCGCTTTTTTATGGAGTTGGTATCTATATTGAATTTTTCTTTGAATTTCTTATACTCATCGTAAAACGTCTAAGTCATTCCTATAATCGTACCTGTGCGAAGTCTCATTGGGGTTCTTCCATAGCTTATTCCTTAGTATTCCCAGAGGCTGGGGAATTCGAGGTAGGTTGCGACCTTTTCGTCCTTTTGATAAAAGCCGAATGATTCCGCTATCTGTATAAGCCGATAGTATTTATCGGTCTTTCCAGATGCGAATTGTCAAGGACTTTTTAATCAAGTTTACAAAAAAGTCA
>CAYTLG010000153.1:0-4301 GCA_964438725.1 uncultured Ruminococcus sp.
GTATTGACGTTAAAAAGTGGAATCTTCACGCACTTCGTTCAAAAATTGGCTTTGTTCTCCAGAAGAGTGAGCTTTTCTCCGGTTCAGTTTCCGACAATATCAAGTGGGGCTGCGAGAGTGCAAGTGCTGATGAAGTTCAGAATGCGGCTGTAGTTGCTCAGGCAGATGAATTCATCTCAAAGATGGAGGATGGCTATGAATCCTACGTTGCGGAAAAAGGTATGTCTCTTTCAGGCGGTCAGAAGCAGAGAGTAGCAATCTCACGTGCTGTACTCCGCAACCCTGAGATACTTATTTTTGACGACAGTACATCAGCTCTTGACCTTGGAACAGAAGCAAAACTCAGAAATGAGCTTAACAAGAAGTTTGAAGGTACAACTGTCATTATGATTGCACAGCGTATTGCCAGTGTAATGCACGCAGACAGAATCGCAGTAATCGAAAACGGTAAGATAACAGCATTCGATAATCATGAAAACCTCATGAAAACAAGTGCTGCTTACAGAGATATTTATTCATCACAGATGAAATCGAGTGGAGGTGAGATAGATGGCTGATAACATGAAGAAAAATGCTTCCCCCATGCCTCCGATGAACGGAAAGGCTCCGAAAAAGGGCGAACCTACCGCTGACGAACTTCGTGCAATGATGAAGAAAAACGGTCATGGCGGTGGTCCCGGAAGAGGTCCAGGAGGAAGAGGTCCAGGCGGCCCCGGTGGAATGATTCGTGAAAAGCCTAAAAATGTCCGTGCCACTCTCGGAAAACTTCTTAAATACATTGGTAAAAATAAGTATTCCGTAATACTTATTATAATTACAACAATAATCACCACTATCCTCAGCCTTCTCGGACCTACTCTCCAGGGTAAAGCTATTGATGCAATCACCATCACAAGTGAGAGAGTCAGTGTTGATTTTGACAGCCTTGTAAGAATACTCGTTATAATGGCGGTCGTTTATCTTACAAGTACCGCAATTCAGATAGTACAGGGAATAGCTTCTGCTAAGATATCTCAGGATACAGTCTATAATATGCGTAAGGATTTGTTCCGTAAGATATCATATCTCCCGATAAGCTACGTTGATACACACGCTCACGGTGATATCATGAGCCGTATGACAAATGACGTAGACAATATTTCACAAACACTTTCATCTTCAATAACATCGCTTATTTCAGCTGTACTTACTCTCATAGGTGCATTTGCAATGCTCATCAAGTACGACTGGAGAATGGCACTTATTTCTCTTGTTACAATTCCGCTTACAGTTGTAGTATCAATGCTTCTCTCCAAGCTCATGAGAAAGTATTTTATCGCAAGACAGGTACTTCTAGGACAGCTTAACACACAGGTTGAAGAGATGGTATCCGGATACAAGACTGTTATGGCATACGGTAAAGAGGATGATGCTTGCCGTGAGTTCGCAAAGATTAGTGAAGAATTCCGTGTATGCAGCATCAAGGCTAACGTATGGGGCGGTCTCATGGGTCCCGCAATGAACATTATCAACAACCTTAACTATCTTATTGTAGCGGCAAGTGGTGCTTACTTCACTGTTAAGGGTGCTATTTCAGTCGGTGACGTTCAGGCGATACTCCAGTATTCAAGACAGCTTTCACAGCCTATCAACCAGATATCTAACCAGTACGCTAATATTCTTACCGCAATTGCAGGTGCAGAGCGTGTGTTCAATATACTCGATACACCCGATGAAATTGACGAAGGTAAGAAATCTCTCGATATTCCTCACATGAAGGGTAACATCGAATTTGACCACATAGACTTCTCCTACGTTGAGGGTAAAAAGGTTATCAAAGACTTTAGTCTCAATGTAAAGCAGGGTCAGAAGATAGCTCTTGTTGGTGCTACGGGTTCAGGTAAAACTACTATTGTAAATCTCCTTACGAGATTCTACGATATAGATTCAGGCAAAATAACAATTGATGGAATTAACATAAATGATATCCCGAAAAATGAACTCAGAAGTGCAATCGCAATAGTTCTTCAGGATACTGTGCTGTTCCACGATACGATTGGAAACAATATAAAGTATGGTAAACTTGATGCAACTGACGAGGATGTTGTAAAAGCAGCTGAATCCGCAGAAGCAAGAGAGTTTATCGAAAGACTTCCCGATGGATATAATACCGTTCTTTCAGAGGGCGGCAGCAACCTCAGCCAGGGTCAGAGACAGCTTCTCTCCATAGCAAGAGCAGTGCTTGCAGACCCGAAGATACTTATCCTCGACGAAGCAACTTCATCAGTCGATACCAGAACCGAAATGCACATCCAGCAGGCGATGTTGGCACTCATGAAGAACCGCACAAGCCTTATCATAGCTCACAGACTTTCAACTATCCGTGACTCAGACTTGATAATCGTTATGAAAGACGGTCAGATTATGGAAAGCGGAAACCACGAAGAGCTTCTCGAAAAGAAAGGCGTATACTACGGACTGTATCAGAATCAGTTTGCGGGTATCGAGACCTGATTAATAAAATAACGGATATTTTCCGCAAAACAAAAAGGTCGTGTATCTTAGATGGTACATGACCTTTTTTAATGTTAAAGTATGTAGTCAGTAAACGTAGGAAAACGCTGTATATTTACTGTAATCTCGCAAATTCCTCTACAGCCTTATCTAATTCGGCCTGTGCTTTCTTCTGAACTGCTTTACACATGGAAGCATAATTTTTGGACTTCGCATTGTAAATGTTTGTAGCGATGAAACCGGCACCGCCCCAGTTTGAGATAAAGCCAAGGTCATATACTCTTGTGGCGAAAATGATATCAAGCATATCACCTGATTCTTCATCACGAACATATCGTGTTTTGAGTGCGTTGTTATAATACGCAGTTGTCAGCGTGTCCACGGAATAGTATGCCATAGCCTCCAGAGTTGCACCCGTCAGCTCAAGACTTATATTGTTATATGGCACGCTTACCGAGCTTACCAAACTCGTACTAATCAAATTGTTATATTCACTTTGTGTCTCATCGTACAGCGGATATGGAAGAATATCGAAAGCATACTCGGAATCACGCAATCCATTTATATCTACGAGTGCAAATGTTACGAACATCACTTGTCCTGCGTTGAACATAGGTGCAACTATTTCGTATCCGGCAGAAGAGGTGCTATGCCCGGAAAGCATCTTGTCGTTATAGCAAAGCGTCATAACTTTGTCCACAACTAGCAGAACCAATCTGCAATGCCAAATTTCCCGTTTCGTCCGTATCTACGATTCGTTCACCGGCACCAAAGTAGAAAGAGATGGGTGCGTTTCCTGCGATAGACAGTCCCCATGTATCACTGTGATCAAGTACACCGTTGCCATCGGTGTCGTTTGTTACAACGGAGGCCATTTCATCCACTTTATCCAGTGTCCATTTATTGGCTTTAACTAAATCATACGGACTTTCCAAAGAATATTGTTTAATCATATATTTGTTGAAGAACATGACCATCGTGCATTCGTTGTCCAAAATCGTAATATCACCGGTAGTGATGAACAGCTTGTCGGCGATACGCATATTGGCATTGGCACGTTGATCCCACCATGACTGTTCCAAATCAAGCCATGGAACCGTTTGCAGATCCATGAGCACTCCCTGTGTGGCAAGAGAGATGGTATCGTTGATGTAGGGCATGACCACATCAAACTGAGTGTCCCCGGCGTTCAGTGATTCCTTGGCAACATTGTGAGGATTTTCTAATTTGGTTTGTGAAATTTGGATTTTCAAACGATCTTCGATTGTCTTATTTCTGTTGAAAACAGCATCGTTAATCAGCTCTCCGTTGATTTCCGCGGAATAAATTTCGTAGCTACTGTACCAGTCATATCCCGTACAGTGGGCAGTGAGAAACATGACTTCCTCATCGTCAAAGGTTTTGTCCGGCAAAGAAACATTTTCTTCGGCAGACGATTCAGCCACTTCTGCGACTTCGACAGCTTCAGCAGTGTCGGCAGTAGTCTCATCGACAGTTGTTTCAAGAGATACGCTGTTTCCGCAGGCGGTGGTAGAAGCGACGAGCAACGCACACAGCAATACGGATAGGATTCGTTTGTGAGTAGCCATGGTAACACGATTTATGAAAACTGTCAAGTATAGATACGAAAATCTTAAGAAATTGTGAGGAGAAATGTCGGAGCCATATAGCAAGCGAATCTTGTCCGAGACAAGCGTGGAATGAGATATCCGCAAATATCGGGCATTTTTTGTTTTTGAGAAGAAAATTCGTTTACTTTTTACCTCCCATGAGTTATAATATTAAGGTAAATAAAATTAAAGGAAATA
>CAYTLG010000154.1:0-4205 GCA_964438725.1 uncultured Ruminococcus sp.
ACATCAGCTGCTGTAACTATATAATAGAATTCTTTATTCTTTACCTCAAGCCAGCGTGCGACGGTTCTGTCAATGACTGCCTTGAGCTGTGCATCTATCGAATAGAAGTACACAGGGCTTGCAAAAACTATTACATCGGCATCTATCATTTTCTGAAGAACCTCAGCCATGTCATCTTTTATAATACATTTTCCAACGTTTTTGCAAGAATAGCAAGCACGGCAATATCCTATATTTTTCTCGGCAACACGTATTTTTTCGACTTCGTTACCGCTTTCGATTGCTCCTTTAGAAAATTCATCGCAAAGTGTGTCTGAATTTCCATGATTTCTGGGACTTCCCGAAAGAATCAATACTTTTTTCATTTTATTTCTCCTTACCAGATTTTTTTCTCTTTTGTGCTGTCATTCTGTGTCTTACGAACCTCAACCATCTTTACAAACCATTCTACCATAGCAGGCTCTGTATGTGAGAAGAATGAGCTTTGCTTTTTATCGAGTGCCGCAATCTGTGTCATATCATCATTATCAAGCTCAAAATCAAACACATTTATGTTTTCTCTCATACGTTCAATATGTGTAGACTTAGGAATGATTACGATACCACGCTGTAAATGCCAACGAAGTATCACCTGAGCAACGGTTTTTCCATGCTTTTCTGCTATGACTTTAAGTTCGGGAAGGTTGAACATATCTCCTCTGCCCTCTCCGAACGGTGCCCATGCTTCCATCTGAACTCCGTATTTGTCATGCCATACCTTTGATTCAATTTGCTGATTATGCGGATGCACTTCGACTTGGTTTATCATAGGCTTGATACGGCTAAACGAAGCAATATCTATCATTCTGTCAGCATAGAAGTTTGAGATACCGATTGCTCTGATTTTCCCATCATCGTAAAGGTCCTCAAGGGCTCTGTATGCTCCGTAATAATCGTTGAAAGGCTGGTGAAGCAGACAAAGATCAAGATAATCAACTCTGAGCTTACGCATGGATTCTATAACTGATTTCTTTGCTTCCTCATATCCGTAATGCTCAAGCCAAACCTTAGTTGTAAGGAATATTTCTTCTCTTGCGACGCTGCTTTTGGCTATTGCATTGCCTACTTCTTCTTCATTAAAATAGCTCTGTGCCGTATCTATAAGTCTGTATCCTACATTGAGAGCATCAGTGACGCATCTTTCACATTCGTCTTTTGTTACCTGATACACACCATATCCAAGCTGCGGCATTTTTACACCGTTATTAAGTGTTACGTAATTCATATTTCACCTCACTATTTAAAGATTTTCATAATCATCGACTTTTTCAAGCCATTCACAATATGCTCCCTCAGCAGTAACCGAAACTGCAAGGTGAGAGAACCAGCTGTCCTTTGCCGCTCCATGCCAATGCTTAACTTCCGGAGGGATTTTTACAACATCTCCCGGATTAAGTTCTATCGGTTCTTCTCCCCAAGCCTGATACCAACCCTTTCCACCTGTAACAAGAAGAATCTGACCACCTTTATGATGGATATGCCAGTTATTACGACATCCGGGTTCAAAAGTGACATTTGCGATAGCTCCACCCTGCTCTGTCAGTGGCTGTAAATATGCCTGACCAACAAAATTTTTACTGAACTGCTCAGGCAACTTCTCGCCCATAGGAAAAACACTCGGATTCTTTGTTTCATTCATATTCATTGCCTCCGTTTTGGATTATTTCTACTCTGCTCTTGAATTATCTTAGGAAATACGTTATAATCATTATATTCAAGTACATTATACAAGTTAAAGTCAACTTCAAGTCAAGGGCTTTCTAAATTTGTTTACAATTTTAAGGAGATAATATGCTTTACACAGTCGGAGAAATGGCAAAGATTCTCGGTGTTCCTGCATCAACACTAAGATACTACGACAAGGAAGGACTTCTGCCTTTTGTTGAGCGTTCTTCAGGCGGAATACGTATGTTCAAGGACAGCGACTATGAATGGCTGAAAGTGATAGAATGTCTCAAAAAAACCGGTATGCCTCTCAAGGATATACGCTCATTTGTGCTGATGTCGCTTGAGGGTGACTCTACAATTGATTCAAGACTTGAGCTTATCAAGAAACAAAGAGAAGCTGTTCAGAAGCAAATCGATGAGTTAAATCAAACCCTTGATACACTGAACTTCAAGTGCTGGTATTACGAAACGGCAAAATCCGCAGGAAGTACCGATGTGCCTCGCAACATGACAATAGATGAACTTCCCGAACAATTCCGTGAAGTACGCAAAAAACTACGCAGAGAATAAAAAATGCCTCAGCAATTTATCCCGTTAATTCAGGAGCAAACTGTTGAGGCTCATTTTATTTGGTAATGTTCTTTCCGGCAACTTCTTCAAAGTGGTACTTCACTATACCGAGGTCGAGCTTTGTATAAAATCCGCTTCCGCACTTCGCTGTAACCTTATCACCGTCAAGTTCGAGATAGAATTTCTGCTGATTCATCGCAGTCGGAGCAAGAAGAGCGGCTTCAACTCCATCCTTAAACCATTCTGGCATACCGTTTTTGTAATTAGAAACCTCTGAAACAGGCTTGCTTTTATGCTCAACTCCATTTACCGCACCGTAGCCCAGAGATATAAGGCAAACCATTTTCTCTCCCTTTTCGATTTTTGCAATGCTTTTTCCGTGGGTCAGTGCTACCCAACAGGTATTAAGTCCAAGCTCCTGTGCTGCAATAACGAGCTTTTCGCCGTAGTATCCGAGTTTTTCGTCAAGGTCAGATGTTTTTTTACCTACAAGGGCAATATAGTTCTTTACACCGCTGAATTTTCCGTAATGTGCCATAAATGAATCAAAGCATTTCGGCTCATCATAGACTATCTGAATATGAAGTCCTGATTTTGCATTAATTTCCGATGTAAGCTTATTCAGCACATCTCTCTTTTCATTTTCGATAGGCTTATCCGTATACTGACGGACACTGTGTCTTGTTTTCATCACTTCAAGTTTGCTCATATTTGTTCTCCTACTTTGATTCAGTTTATTATTCTTCTCCACGTCTGTTCGGAAGATGCTTTGATATCTCCATTGCCAGATTCAAGAGGGTTTGTAGTTTTTGTTATCTCGCAGACACGGACTCCACGACAATCACCTATTTTCAGCATTTCCAGAATAAGATGCTGTCTTGCTTCGTCTCCGATAGCCATCAGCATACGTGAACTTTCCTCAAATCCACGTGCCAGCTCAGCTACACTTTCATGAAGTTCCATTCCATCTCCTCGCTTTACTGTGTTATATTAATTGTTCAAATAATTAAACCATTGATATTATAGCACGTTTTGATTTAATATGGTCATTGGTAAAGAAAATCGAGACAAAAAAACTCCTACTGTTACTTATATAAGCAGTGAGAGTTATTTTTTATATCATGCAGCCATTTTCTCTTAGTTTATCCTGAAGAACTGCGACATCGAGTGTAGCGAAATCACACTTTGAGGCTGTACAAAGAGCTGCTGCTGTTCCTGCGGCTTCACCTGTCAATGCACAAACGGGAATTACACGTGTTATCTCCCATCCCTCACCCTCGGCGGAAATGACACGTCCTGCTGTGATAAGGTTAGGCATTTTCTTTGAATAAAGTGAGCTATATGGAATCTGATAGACCTGACCTGCACGACGGAAATCACCGCAGGTTCCAATAGACTCATTACAGGTCTTACTTTCGGCAGTGAAGGTTGTTTCTCCGACAAGGTGACGTATTTTTCTATATTGCGGCATTGTCGGGAGTGTCATTATATCACGTTCGTTTTTAGGCTGAGACTTTATTTCATCAAACACAGTCTTTTTTCCCCATGCAATGAACTCGTTCTCCAAATCGGAATTATACTCCGTGTGAGGTTTATACTCAGCAGGATGACCATCACCTGACAGACTTCCGCCTTTCCAGAGCCAATTTCGGAATGCACAGTCGTTTCCGTTTTCCGCATACTCAGCCGCACCTTTTCTGTCATAGGAATGTGCTACATATACGAGGTAATTGAGACCGTTTTCGGTAGGTAGTCCGGCTGCGGCACAAACGGAAGCATCACCGCTTGCATCCACGACGAACTTACATGGGTAAAGTTCCCTTCCCGACACGCTTTCAGCAATAACTCCGCAGATTCTGTCGTTTTCGATAACCGGATATGTTGCCATAGTATCGAAGCGGATGTCAACACCGTTATCTCTAACGTAC
>CAYTLG010000155.1:0-4178 GCA_964438725.1 uncultured Ruminococcus sp.
GATGATACGAAGAACTTCAAGACCTGCAACCTTACCTGCATCCTTTGTAGCCTGTCTCTGAGCATCTGTGAAGTATGCGGGAACTGTGATAACTGCCTGACTTACTGTGCCGCCGAGATATGCTTCTGCGTCAGCCTTGAGCTTCTGAAGAACCATAGCGGAGATTTCCTGGGGGCTGTACTTCTTGTCGTCGATAGCAACCTTATAATCTGAACCCATATGACGCTTGATGGAAGCAACTGTTCTGTCGGGGTTTGTGATAGCCTGACGCTTTGCAACCTGACCGACAAGTCTTTCACCTGTCTTGGAGAAAGCTACAACGGAAGGAGTTGTTCTTGCACCTTCGGGATTCGGAATAACGATGGGTTCGCCGCCTTCATATACAGCTACACAAGAGTTTGTAGTACCTAAATCTATACCAATGATCTTTGCCATAATAAATATCCTCCGAAATAATGTTATATAAATTAAATTTTAAACTTATTCAATATCGAGAGCGTAATATTTGTATCTCTCGTCCTCTCCTGTCAGCTTAAAACCACAGGAAGTATAAAGTGCTTGCGATGCTTTGTTATAATGGAATATTTCTATATCGCAGATTCTCTTAATTCCGATTTTTTTAGCTCTTTCAAGGAGTGTTTTTAAAACCTTCTTACCGATTCCAACGCCTCTGTATTCATCAACGCCTATTACTATCGGAAGATTTTCCTCCGTGAGAGCCGCATCGCCTATCGGAATGAATTTTCCATTCCTGAGAATCTCTATAAAATACATCTCGCTTTTGCCGTTATTTTCAAACCAGTCGTACATACGCTTTACATACTCTGCATCGGGAATTTTATCCGGGTCTGTGATTCCCTCCGAGTTGCGGTATACGACCTCGTTCCTGTACCACGGAAGAGCGGTCATATAATTGCCATCATATTTTCTGAGTCTCAGTGTATCATCAATATCAATGATATCCGGTTGAGGCAAACCGTTTATAGCCAATTCAGTTAGCCACCTTTACCATTGCGTATCTGATAACTTTTTCGCCGTACATATAGCCCTGCTGGAGTACGTCAACGATTTCTCCCTCACCGTATGATTCATCATCAACGTGCATTACCGCATTGTGGAGAGTCGGGTCAAATGTTTCGCCAGATTCACCGAAAGCCTTAATATCGAGCTTTTCGAGTGTTTCGGGGAGCTTTGAGAGGATAAGTGAAAGTCCTTCTGCGAGCTTTTCACTGTCCTGTGAAGAATACTTTGCGGCAATCTGAAGATTGTCAATTATCGGAAGAAGTCCCGCAAGCGTATCGGATACCGCATCTCCGTAGATATTCTTTCTTTCGGTCTGGGTGCGTTTTCTGAAGTTATCATACTCCGCTGCAAGTCTGAGGTACTTGTCGTTCTGTTCATCGAGCTTTTTGTTAGCTTCTTCAAGCTCGGTTTTCAGCTTCTTTACCTCTTTCTTCTCTTTTCTGTCGAGCTTTTCACCACCGTCATTCTCTTCACAGGGAATTTCGGCAGTTTCATTTACCTCTTCATTTTCGTTTACTTCATTTGTTATATCTTTTTTGATTTCTTCCGTCATTATTACCACCGCACACATTTATTATTTGTGAACGGCTCAACTCCTTTCAAGCTGTACTGTATATTATGTTTTATTCTCTATTGTCTGTTTTCAGTCGGGTTATTTTCGCCTGCTTCTATCACATCCGCAACACCCTTTGTTATGCTCTCTATCGTTGCAATGACACGTCTGTAATTCATTCTTGTCGGACCTATAATACCGATAGCTCCAACTGCCTTGCCATCCTTTACGATAGGTTTGAACACGAGTGTTGAATTATCCATGACCTTTACAAGATTTTCACGACCTATAAACACCTGCATTCCGCTTGTGTTTTTCGCTTCATCAGAAAGGACTTCAAGGAGCATATCCTTTTTCTCAAATAGAGCAAGCATATCACGCAGTCTGTCCATATCGTAATATTCAGGATATGAAAGCAGTCTGTTTATTCCCTCGAACTTTATCTCACCGCC
The DNA here is from genome assembly GCA_964438725.1 of uncultured Ruminococcus sp. GTDB lineage: Bacteria > Bacillota > Clostridia > Oscillospirales > CAG-272 > UMGS1696. The sequence goes on from CAYTLG010000155.1 coordinate 2,029, forward strand.
ATCAAAGCCCGTTATCGTTTCACAGACAGTCTTTATTACGGGAGCCACAAGGTACTCATACTCACCCATCATTCTTTCCATTTCCATGAGTGTCGGGAGAGTAATTTCAGACGCTGTTACGTTTGTTGCCTTTGCATTCAGCACACCTGCCAGCAACGCTGTAGCCTGCATTGGGATATGCTGATTTGAATGGATGTACTTCGTCTTGATTATTCCGCCTATGACCATTATGAGAACCGCTGTATTGTTGTCAAGCCGCATAAGCTCGTATCTCTGCACGGTTATGCGTTTCTGACGAGGCTTTATCGCAAGGGCTGTATAGTTTGTGAGCTTTGATGCCAGCTTCATTGCCGTACTCATTATTGAGTCAAGCTCACTTTCTCTTTGCCTGAGCGATGTTCTGAGTTCCTCTATCTCACTCTGTGTGAAATTATATCGGTCGATAAGTGAATCCACGTAGAAACGATACCCTGCCTCAGACGGTATTCTTCCCGACGAGGTATGTGGCTGTTCGAGATAGCCAAGCTCCTCAAGCTCTGCCATTTCGTTTCTTATCGTAGCAGACGAGCAGTTAATCTGCTTATTTTGCGTCAGTGTTTTGCTTCCGACCGGTTCACCGTTGGCTATATGTGAATCAACAATAGCTTTAAGAATAAGCTTTTTTCTTTCTCCCAGCTCTTCTTTTCCGCCATGCATTTTCTCACCTCCGATTCGCTTCTCGGAATTTTAGCACTTGAGTTAGTCGAGTGCTAATTTCTGATATTAATTTACCATTTCCCACACTTTGATTCAACATTATTTTTTTGCTTTTTTGTTAACTAATTATTAAGTCGGGTCAGCAAAAGAAAAAACAGCGGATTATTTTAGCATTCCGCTGTTTAGTTTGTTTATTTTGTCTCTTTTTTACCTGTTTTACAACAAAAATCGATGGGATCTATCTCTTTTTCTTAATGACAGCATAGCCCAATCCAAAGCCAACTGCAAATAAAAGTATTGCCCACAAGAAAAGCATATCTCCGGTCTGTGGCGAGAGTTCAACACCGGCGGCGGCGACGCTTTCGGTTATCTCTGCCGGAGTGTAGTCATCCGAATATGAAGCCTCAGCAAAGTATCCGTTCTTTTCACTGTAACCGATGCCGTTTACTATGTATATATCATCAACAGTTACATTGGCATTTCTTACGACAAGTCCGTTTTTTCCTTCTGCAACCACGCTGACTTCGCGATTTTCAATGATACATACCTCATCATCTGTTGAAAGTATCACCTCATGAAGCATGCCTGATTCAAGAGGGATTTTTACATTTATCATTTCGCCGTTTCTGACAGCATTTTTGATATTCTCGCTGAGTTCCGAAAAATCATCAACCGTACCGCCCGCTCTGAACACGACCGAGGTAACATTCGTCGGCTCATTTCCACGACAGGTAAGTATAAAGGCAAGTCTTGCGTTATCGCTGCTTTTTTCATCAAATCTGAAAGAAAACTCTATTGTTCGAGAACCGCTGCTTACAACATTCGGAAACAGTATATATGTACGTTCCTTATCGCATGTCTGAATTGACAAACCATCATCGGACATCGACAAAATCGGAGTCTGTGACCCAATCTCACCGACCGAAATATCACAGTCACGTGCAGTCATTCCATTTTCAAAGGACTGATGATAGATAACCTGACCGTTATCAAGCATAGAATCCGAAGCTGACACTCCGAACACACAAATAAGTAAAGTCAGGCACAATATCGCAAATTTTTTCAACAAACGGAACTCGCTCCTTTCACGACTGTTGTCAATTTTACAATAGACCCTATTAATCTACATATATTATACAATTATGCAATGATATAGTCAAGTGTTTTATAGAAATTCAACGGCAAAATCGATGTATCATATTAAATATATTATTCAACAAATGATTAAATAACAAAAAGTCCGCCACGGTTAAATGACGGACTTTATTATTCAGCTTAGTGAATTATGTATCTTTCTGTATCCTTGTCGAAGAGGTGAACTCTGGACATATCGAAAGCTACGTTGATGATATCGCCGGCTCTTGCTGTGGAACGAGCGGACACACGAGCTGTGAGAGATGTTTCTTCTGTTACGAGGTAGAGGTAAATTTCAGCACCCATAAGCTCTGTAACTT
>CAYTLG010000156.1:0-4168 GCA_964438725.1 uncultured Ruminococcus sp.
GCGATAACGATCCATACCTGTACCTGCGGGAATAAGACGACCGATAAGTACGTTTTCCTTGAGGGCACGGAGATGGTCAACCTTTCCGTTGATAGCAGCTTCGGTAAGAACCTTTGTGGTTTCCTGGAAGGATGCTGCGGAGAGGAAGGATTCGGTAAGAAGTGAAGCCTTTGTGATACCGAGAAGTACGGGGTCACCTTCTGCCTTTCTGAGACCTATTTCGCCTTCAGCAGTACGCTTGTCGATTATATCGTTTTCTGCGTAGTACTCGCTGAGGTTTACGGTAGAGCCGGAGAGGAGAGGAGTATCACCCTCATCTGTTATCTTAATCTTTCTCGTCATCTGGCGGGCGATAACTTCAACGTGCTTGTCGTTGATGCTGATACCCTGGCTACGGTAAACCTTCTGAACTTCGAGAAGGATGTAGTCATAAACGGCATCAATACCGCTGATACGGAGAATGTCTGCGGGGTTCATGTCACCGTCGGTAAGAGCGGCACCTGCATTTACGTGCTGACCGTCCTCGACAACGATGTTGGTACCGAACGGAATCTGGTAAATGATTTCTTCGCTGCCGTCATCGGGTGTGACTGTGATATTATGAGTTTTCTTTACAAGTTCAACTCTTATGAAGCCTGCTGTTTCTGCAACGATAGCAGTCTTTTTAGGCTTTCTCGCTTCAAAGAGTTCTTCGACTCTAGGAAGACCCTGGGTAATGTTAGCGGCTGCGACACCACCGGTATGGAATGTACGCATTGTAAGCTGTGTACCGGGTTCACCGATGGACTGAGCTGCGATAGTACCAACTGCTTCGCCGACATTGACAGGTCTGTCGTTCGCAAGGTCGGAGCCGTAACAGTGAGCACAAACACCGTAGTGTGAGCAGCACTGAAGAACGGTACGAATGTGAACTCTTTCGATACCTGCTTCAACGACTGCCTTAGCCTGAGCTTCGGAAATCATTGTGTTGTCGGGAACGATAACTTCGCCTGTTGTGGGGTTTACGATATCGCCGATACAGTATCTGCCGATAAGTCTATCCTTGAGAGGTTCGACAACTGTATTTTCGTTAGTGATTGCGGATACCCAAATACCGTGCTTTGAACCACAGTCTTCTTCTCTGATGATAACGTCCTGAGCAACGTCAACAAGTCGTCTTGTAAGGTAACCTGAGTCGGCTGTCTTAAGAGCGGTATCGGAAAGGGATTTACGGGCACCTTTTGCTGCCATGAAGTATTCGAGAATTGAAAGACCTTCACGGAAGTTGGACTTAATCGGGACTTCGATTGTACGTCCGTTTGTAGCGAACATGAGTCCTCGCATACCTGCAAGCTGACGCATCTGAGTCATGGAGCCTCGAGCACCGGAGTCAGACATCATCTTGATCGGGTTATATCTGTCGAAGTTTGCCTGAAGAGCTGCGACAACGTCATCGGTGGTCTTGTTCCAAAGCTCGATAACGGACTTGTAGCGTTCGTCTTCTGTAAGCTCGCCTCGGTTGTAACGCTTCTGGATAACTTCTACGTTCTTTTCTGCCTGAGCAATGAGAGCGTATTTTTCCGGAGGAACGGTAATATCGGCAACGGAGATGGAGATAGAGCCTCTTGTAGAGTACTTATAACCCATAGCCTTGATTTCGTCAAGAACGGATGCGGTTACAGCAAAACCGTGGTGACGGATACATCTGTCTACGATATCGCCGAGCTTACCGGAGCTTGTATTGAAGTCAATTTCAAGCTTAAATTCATTGCCGGGGATGCTTCTGTCAACATAGCCGAGGTCCTGAGGAATAGCACGGTTGAAGATGAACTTACCGAGTGTACCACGAACTCTGCCTGTCTTTTCAACGCCGTCAATGACCTTAGTCATCATGATTTCGATAGGAGCATGGAGTCCGAGAAGTCCGTTTTCGTAAGCCATAACAGCTTCATCGAAGTCACGGAACATCTTCGGGTGGTCGGGATCTCCTGTGTCACCGAGTTCGCCGGGCTTATCAAGTGTAAGGTAGAACGAACCGAGGACCATATCCTGAGACGGAACTGTGATAGCACGACCGTCAACAGGCTTTAAGAGGTTGTTTGCGGAGAGCATGAGGAAACGTGCTTCTGCCTGAGCTTCTGCGGAAAGCGGAACGTGTACAGGCATCTGGTCACCGTCGAAGTCCGCATTGAACGCCTTACAAACGAGAGGATGGAGCTTAATAGCCTTACCTTCTACGAGTACGGGTTCAAATGCCTGGATGGAAAGACGGTGAAGTGTAGGAGCACGGTTGAGAAGTACGGGATGTGACTTGATTACATTTTCAAGTGCGTCCCAAACATCGGGATGTACCTTTTCAACCTTCTTCTTAGCTTCCTTTACGTTGGCAGCCTTACCTGTTTCAACGAGTCTCTTCATTACGAAGGGCTTAAAGAGTTCGATAGCCATTTCCTTAGGAAGACCGCACTGGTATATCTTAAGGTCAGGACCAACAACGATAACGGAACGTCCTGAGTAGTCAACACGCTTACCGAGAAGGTTCTGACGGAAGCGACCCTGCTTACCTCTGAGCATTTCAGAGAGGGATTTGAGAGGACGGTTGGAGGGACCTGTTACGGGCTTACCACGTCTGCCGTTATCTATGAGTGCATCAACAGCTTCCTGGAGCATACGCTTCTCGTTACGAACGATGATATCGGGTGCGTGAAGCTCCATGAGTCTCTTAAGACGGTTGTTACGGTTGATAATACGTCTGTAAAGATCGTTTATGTCGGAAGCGGCGAATCTGCCACCGTCAAGCTGTACCATAGGACGAATTTCCGGCGGAATTACGGGAACTACGTCGAGAATCATCCATTCAGGCTTGTTTTCAGACTTACGGAAAGCTTCAACAACTTCAAGTCTCTTTACGATTCTTACCTTTTTCTGTCCGCTTGCCTGTTCAAGTTCTTCCTTGAGCTGTTCGGACAGTGCGTTTATATCAAGCTCGGCAAGGAGTTCCTTTATTGCAGCAGCTCCCATGCCTACGCGGAAATCGTTTTCGTATTTTTCTCTTGCCTGTCTGTATTCGCTTTCCTTGAGGAGCTGATACTTGGCGAGAGGAGTTGTACCGGGATCAATTACGATATATGATGCAAAGTAAAGCACCTTTTCGAGAAGTCTCGGGGAAATGTCGAGCAGAAGACCCATTCTTGAGGGGATGGCTCTGAAGTACCAGATGTGGGACACGGGAGCGGCAAGCTCGATATGACCCATTCTTTCTCTTCTGACCTTCTTCTGAGTTACTTCGACGCCGCACTTTTCGCAGACTTTACCTTTGTGACGGATTCTCTTATACTTTCCGCAGAGACACTCCCAGTCCTTTGTTGGACCGAAGATTCTCTCACAGAAAAGACCGTCTCTTTCTGCTTTGAGGGTGCGGTAGTTGATCGTTTCGGGCTTTTTAACTTCGCCGTGCGACCAGCTTCTTATCATTTCCGGAGACGCCAGACCTATTTTTATAGAATCAAAAACATTGCGTTCCATTAACAGTGTACCTTCTCTTAAATTTATCTTCTTTCTTTCTCTTGATTTAACTGTCTGAAAGAAAGTGGGTTGTTCAATCTATGGCTGTAAACGGAAACGACCTCGTACTCCGCAGAATAAGCAAACGGAGTACGTCGTCCGTTATATAAATATGAAGCAAATATATTTTAGAAATCGTCGTCGCTGTCGAAGTCGTATTCGCCACGGTCGGCTGCGAAGAGAACATCGTCGTCAGGTTCTTCTTCGAGAGTTTCATCCTGATATGACTTGTAGAAATCGTCGGTTTCAACGGATTCGCCGATATCTTCTTCGGTAACTTCGTTTTCATCGGATACGATATTCGGCGCTTCAAGTTCTTCATCGTTAAGTGTGGAGAGTTCAACTTCATTTCCGTCTTCACCAAGAACCTTGATGTCAAGACCGAGTGACTGAAGCTCCTTAACAAGAACCTTAAATGCTTCGGGAACGCCTGGAGTCGGGATATTCTGACCCTTGACGATAGCTTCGTAAGCCTTAACACGACCTGTTACGTCGTCGGACTTAACTGTAAGGATTTCCTGAAGTGTATATGCAGCACCGTATGCCTCAAGAGCCCAAACTTCCATTTCTCCGAAACGCTGACCACCGAACTGAGCTTTACCACCCAGAGGCTGCTGTGTTACTA
>CAYTLG010000157.1:0-4139 GCA_964438725.1 uncultured Ruminococcus sp.
GGCTTACCCTTGGATGTAACAAAGAAACAGTCCTCATCAAATGCGGCAAGCTCGCTCTGTCGTCCGTCCTTGACCATTGATACTGTATAATCTACACTTTGGTCTGTCAGCTCATCTCCGATGCCAACTATCTTTTTCAGGCACGCAAGTGTTTCATACGCACCGCTGAGTCCCGGTTCTTCTCCATCGACAACGATAGTATCACCGTCATCCGCCTGATTCTGTATGTTGTATATACGCACGGAGAACTCTTCCTCAAGTCGTCTGATGTTCTTATCAAAGCTGCCGAATATTCTTGAGGTCATCTCCGAGGTCTGTGTATTTATCTTTTTTGTTGCCATATTTTCTCCGATGAATCTAATTATTACTTTACCGTAAATTCCGCCGTTTTTCCTATATCACGCCTGAGATACAATAGACACTCTATCCTATACACACCATTTTCAAATTCCGAGCGTATCTCCTTGTACTCAAGCTCCGCATTCTCTGTAAGTCTGCGTATTTTGTTGTTCAGGGAAAGCATTGCTTCCTCACTTGCCATGTCGGCACTTATCTGTTCATTTTCGCTCACATACTCCCTGCTGACGGTCTTTTCTATCCATACCGGTATCTCGCACAGGCCGAGAGGGCATAGTTTCTCCATCGTACTTATTGTATCACAAACACCACCCTCAATTCCACCCTTTACGAAAAGTTTTATCATTTTTTTAAAAATTCTGAGCCTTATTTCAGTATTTTCACGTCCTGTGTACACTTTTTTTGCTCTTTCGGTCGCTATATTTTCGTGTATAGCCTCGACTGTACTGCATATAACTTCACCGCTTGCATATTCGTAGCGAAACCCGCCGTCCTTTTCTTCAACCACTCCCGATATAAGCACCTGTCCCCGTCTCACAAGCTGTCCTTCATGAACCGCAGCCTGCCCCTCAAACACATTTATCTCCTCTACTATACCGTCACATTCAGCAACTATATTTGCGTATTCTCCATTGCCATGTTTTTCTCTCTCATCACGATACAGCTCCCTTACCTGAACCTCCGCTACCGTTCCGTTCATAAATACACTTAGCCATGCAATGTCATGCTGTACTGCCGCATAATCCGCATGAAGCTGATTGAAGTTTATATCACCGAATCTGTCACCTATACCGCAGCCAAGCTCGTCAAGAAGTGCTGTTATCTCACGCTCGTCTGTCTTTGTATTTCCGTATACTTGCACATCCCATATAATTCCCGACGAATACCACATCCACAGAAAAAATATTGCTATCCCCAACGGAATCACAGGTCTTATACACATAACTTTGAGGCAGTACGGCAGGCCATGCACCTCAGACACTACAGCGCCATCACGGCACAGTATATCTTTTGCCGATATATATTGTTCACGAATTATAAAGCGTATACTGCTCGCCAGCCTTGTCTCACGCTCAAATTGTATGCCGGCTCTGTACAGCTCGTCGAATACCTCTGCCGCAATTTCCGTACTTACTTCAACTACACGATATCCGGTAAAAAAACGTCGTACTCCACTGAGCATATCACACCTCATTTTCTCCGAATGAAGTGGAACGTATTTTACCATGCACAGAAAGAACTCCGTCACGAAAATCCGAAAGCATTAACCCACTTCCGTATACTTTGAACTTTCCACCTCGGCATAACAGAACAACTTCATCCGCCGTATATTCAAGTATACCTGTACATCCGACTATCTCCATTTCATCCGCTCCGCACATATGAAACACGGGTGTATTGCTTACAGCTTCCGTTGGCACTTCAAAAAAACGTGCTATTCTTCCACTGAGTTTTTCATGTACTATCTTTTTACGCAAATTCGTACACTCCCACACATACGTTATGATAAAGATTATGCCGCCACAATAATATTATGATTTTTTCGGAGACTGTACAATGAAAAGAAAGCTGCTCTCATCTCTGCTGTCACTTGTGTTCGCATTGATTTTGATACTGCTCATAGTATTCTCGGATGAAGTCGGAGAGTGTGTCAGAAGCTCACTTATCTCATCCGTCAGACACGTGATACCATCACTTTTTGCTTACCTTGCAATCTCAAAAATTATAATCGGGCTTGACTTATTTGAGCCGATATACCGTTTTATTCCGACAGAACGACTTTTTTCTCTGCCACGCTGCTCTGCCGCCGCAATTCTCACGGGATTGATATGCGGATTCCCGACAGGTGCATCATGTACAGCCACGCTATACAAAAACGGAATGCTCACATCGGACGAAGCATCACGTTTGCTTGCGATATCATCATGTGCATCCCCTGCGTTTCTTGTAGCTGTTGTCGGAAGAAGTTGGTGTTGCAGAACATTCGGATATATTCTTTACGCCGTCTCACTCGTTTCCGTTGTTGTGTTCGGAATAATAACAGGTCGTGGAAAAAAGGTGTTTAACAAAAATCCTACGCATTCGAAAAGCATTTCCGCTACCTATGTCATATGCTCATCCATATCCGAAGCAGGCATGTGTATGCTGAGTATAACCGCATATATAACCTTCTTTGCAGTTGTACGGCAGATATTTTCAATTATTTTCGGCAAAGCGGAATTGTTTCTTGCAGTTGTATCCGCTGTACTGGAGTTTTCGTCAGGTGCATTATTCGGCAGTGAGACTGGTGGTTATACAGGTTCGGCAGTCACTGGCTTTGCTGTCGGATTTTCGTCACTCTCCGTATTTATGCAGACAGCACAGTTTGTCGGAAAACATAAAATAAGCATGAAATATTTCGCAATATCAAAGCTCATAACAGGTACGCTTTCTTGTGTCGCCGGGGGCGTTTGCTACCGTTTTTTGCCAATGTATTCATCCTCTGAAGCATTTTTTTCGCAATCATATAACATATCTCATATCATAACTGCCATCATTATACCGACATTTGCCACTCTCTCTTGTACATTTGTAAGTAAATTCAATAAGTTTCGCCTGAACTCTTGATTTTCGGGGGAATATTTTATATAATAGTGTGGGAATAAATGCAAATATAACGATCGGACGACATGATGATTTAAAATGAGAAACAAACAGGAAAAAGAAAAATTCTGCAAATTCTGCGAAAGAGCGAGCTGTCTCCATGACCCTGATTCTATGCTTTGTGAAAAAAAAGGAGTTGTGAGTTCACTTGGCAAATGTCACTCGTTCCGCTATGATCCATTGAAACGTGAGCCTAAGATAAAGAACCTTCCCGAGGCTCTCGAATATGTTGAAATCTGACGTAAGATAAAGAAATTATTGTTTTTTGGAGGAATAACCTTTGATAATCGCACTCGAAGAAGCTAAATACAAACTTGAAAACTTCCGCAAGGATATTGCCGAACTTGGTTCCGCTCTCAGAATCGACGAACTCAGAGCCCGTGCAGATGAGCTTGATAAGATTACATCCGACCCTGAATTCTGGAACAACCAGGAAAACTCCGGTAAGGTTCTCAAGGACGTAAAGCGTATAAAAGAAAAGATAAATAAGTACGAAGCTCTTGCCGCAAAGCTTGAAGACACCATTACACTTGCCGAGCTTGCAATCGAAGAAAATGACGAATCTCTCATTGAAGAGGTTGAAGCTGATGTTCAGGCTATCGAGGAAGAAGAAGAAAAGCAGCGTATCGAAATACTTCTCTCAGGCGAATATGACCAGAACAATGCTATCGTATCCTTCCACCCCGGTGCAGGCGGTACAGAAGCTCAGGACTGGGCACAGATGCTCTATCGTATGTACACAAGATGGGGTGAAAGACACGGCTACAACGTAAAGCTCCTTGACTGGCTTGACGGTGAAGAAGCAGGTCTTAAATCCGCTACCATCCTTATCGAAGGTGAAAATGCATATGGATATCTCAAGGGTGAAAACGGCGTTCACAGACTTGTTCGTGTATCTCCCTTTGATGCTTCCGGCAGACGTCACACCTCCTTTGCTTCTGTTGAAGTAATGCCTGAATTTGACGACGATAACAGCATTGAAATTAAGGATGAAGACCTTGAAATCACAGCTCACCGTTCATCAGGTGCGGGTGGTCAGCACATCAACAAGACTGACTCTGCGATCAGAATCACTCACATTCCCACAGGTATCGTTGTTGGATGCCAGACTGAACGAAGCCAGCTCCAGAACAAGGAAA
>CAYTLG010000158.1:0-4093 GCA_964438725.1 uncultured Ruminococcus sp.
GTATTATAACAAAATATAATAAATAATACAAGGTTATTATGTTACTTTTTCTGCACATAGTAAATTGACTTTATCTAAAATATGGAGTATAATGTATACGTAAAAACACGAAACGGGGTGGCTCGACATAGAAAAATATACTATCGGCATTGACTTTGGAACTTTATCAGGTCGTGCAGTGTTAATTCGTACATCCGATGGAGCTGAGGTAGCAAGCTCTGTCTGCAACTATCCGCACGGAGTTATGGATGACCATCTTACTACTCCCGATGGTGAAGAAATAAAGCTGCCTGCCGACTGGGCATTGGAATCTCCTGAGGACTATCTTGATGTTCTCTCAAGCGTTATCCGAAACGTAATTAAGGACGGCGAAGTTTCTCCTGCTCAGGTCGTTGGTCTTGGTATCGACTTCACAATATGCACCATGCTTCCCGTATATGCAGACAGAACTCCACTGTGCTTTGACCCACAGTTCTCGTCAAATCCGTATGCATATGTAAAAATGTGGAAGGATCATTCTTCATCGCCGTATGCAAAACGACTCACTGAAATTGCAAGAGAGCGTGGAGAGGAATGGCTTTCGCTGTATGGTGGTGAGATACAAAGTGAATGGATGCTTCCGAAGCTCTGGCAGATACTTGAAGAAGCTCCCGAAGTATACAGCTCCGCAGACTATTTTATTGAAGCAGGTGACTGGGTAACATGGATGCTCACAGGAAAACAGACCCGTTCATCCGCTGTTGCAGGATTCAAGTCTATATTTGTTGACGGCAAGTACCCTGACAAGGACTTTCTCACTTCACTTGACTCAAGACTTGCTAACGTAGCGGAAGATAAGCTCGGTTACGGCAAGGTAGAAATGCTCCCCGTAGGCTCATGTGCAGGATATATCACCGAAAGTGCTTCAAAGCTGACAGGACTTGAGGTAGGATGTGCTGTAACAATAAATCATGCGGATGCTCATGCTGCCGTACTCGGAACAAAGGCTACAAAGGCAGGAAATCTGCTCATGGCACTCGGAACCTCCACCTGTACTATGCTTCTTTCGGAGAGTATACATTATGTTCCCGGAATCTGCGGTATAGTAAAGGATGGATTTATTCCCGGAATGTACGGATATGAAGCAGGTCAGTGTTGTGTAGGTGACCACTTTGCATGGTTTGCAGACAACTTTACACCTGCTGAATACAAAAATGAAGCTGACGAAAAGGGCATCTCCCCTCTCAAGCTGTTGATTCAGAAGATGGCAGACCTTTCCGTAGGTGAAAGCGGACTTCTTGCCCTCGACTGGTGGAACGGAAACCGCAGTATTCTCGTTGACTCAGACCTTTCGGGATTATTCATCGGGATGAAGCTCACAACAAAGCCTGAAGAAATGCTCAGAGCCTTGATTGAAGCGACAGCATTCGGATGCAGAACAGTTATCGAAAACTATGTGAACTACGGCGTACCCGTTACTGAAATAATCGCAACAGGCGGTATCGCAGCAAAGGACCCCGTGACTATGCAGATATATGCCGATGTACTCGGTCGTGAAATACGCATAGCAGGCTCATCACACGGCTCGTCCGTCGGTTCAGCTATATGTGCCGCATATGCCGCTGGTGTTTACGACTCACTTACAGAAGCCGCTGATGTAATGGGTTCACTTTCCGACATCGTATACAGACCGAATCCGCATAATGCACTCGTATACAATGAGCTGTACCGTGAATACATGACACTTCATGAGTATTTCGGTAAAGAAAACAATATAATGAAAAAACTCCGTGAGATAAGCTCTCGCGAAACAATATACAAAGAAATATAACAGGGGATAAAAAATGTACAAGGATAAAAAAGTAATATTCTCAGGCGTTCAGCCGTCAGGTGTTCTCACAATCGGAAACTATCTCGGTGCCATCAAGAACTTCTCCGATTTTTCAGACACATACCACTGCTACTACTGTGTAGTTGATGAACACGCTATCACTGTTCGTCAGGTTCCTGCAGACCTCAGACGCAGAACATACGAAACTCTCGCTTTATACATTGCCTGCGGTCTTGACCCTGAAAAAAATACACTGTTCGTACAGAGCCACGTTTCCGCACACGCAGAGCTTGGCTGGATAATCGACTGCTATACTATGTTTGGTGAGCTTTCACGTATGACACAGTTCAAGGATAAATCCGCAAAGAATGCAGACAACGTAAACGCAGGTCTCTTCACATATCCCTCTCTCATGGTAGCAGATATTCTCCTTTATCAGACAGAGATGGTTCCCGTAGGCGTTGACCAAAAGCAGCACCTCGAACTTACTCGTGATGTTGCCGCAAGATTCAACTCCATCTACGGTGATACATTCGTGATTCCGGAGCCGTATATTCCCAAGACCACAGCTAAAATCATGTCCCTCGCAGATCCCACAAAGAAAATGTCAAAATCAGACGACAACGAAAACGCAGTCGTTCGTATTCTTGACCCACGTGACGTAATTATTCGCAAATTCAAGAGAGCCGTCACCGACTCAGGCTGTGAAGTCAGATATGCAGAGGGTAAGGATGGCGTAAACAACCTCATGTCAATATACAGTGCATTCTCAGGCAAGACTATGGAAGAAATCGAACATGAATTTGAAGGTAAGGGTTACGGTGACTTTAAACTGGCTGTCGGTGAAGTTTGTGCCGATGCTCTTGCTCCCGTACAGGAAGAATTCAAACGCCTTGCCGCAGATAAAGCATATCTCGAAGATATCATGATTAAGGGTGCTGACCAGGCTGCCCGTGATGCTGAGAGAACAATGTCCAAGGTTAGACGTAAAATTGGATTCACTCAGCCTACAAGAAAGTAATTATAAAACCTAAAAGGAGTTTTAATTATGAAAACAAAAGCAGTAAGACTTCACGGTGTCATGGATCTCCGTCTTGATGAGATGGAACTTCCCGAAATCAAGGATACCGAAATACTTGTCAAAATTATCTCCGACAGTATTTGTATGTCATCCTACAAGGCAGCATCCCAGGGTGAAAATCATAAAAGAGTTCCCGACAATATTTCCGAACATCCCGTAATCATAGGTCATGAATTTTGCGGCAGAATAGTTAAAGTCGGTGCAAAATGGGCTGACCGTTATCATGCAGGCGAAAAGTTCGTTATCCAGCCTGCAATCAACTATAAAGGCTCTCTCGCTTCCCCCGGATATTCCTATGAATACTGCGGTGGTGCTGCGGAATATGCAATTCTCCCTGAAGAAGTTATGCTTATGGATTGTCTGCTCCCCTATAACGGAGATGCTTACTTCTATGGCAGCCTTTCCGAGCCTATGAGCTGTATAGTCGGCGGTTATCATGCTTGCTACCACACAAAGCCGGGCATATATGAACACGACATGGGTGTTGTAGAGGGCGGTAACATGGCTATTCTCGCAGGTGCCGGTGCTATGGGTCTCGGTTGTGCCGATTACGCTATTCACGGCGGTCGTGCTCCCAAACTCCTCGTTGTAACAGACCTTGATGATGCAAGACTTGCAAGAGCAGAAAAACTCCTTCCTCCTGAAGAAGCAAAGAAGCATGGTGTAGAACTACACTTTGTAAACACTGGCAAGATTGAAAATCACGTTGAATACCTCCGTGAACTTACAGGCGGTGAGGGTTTCAACGATGTATTTGTATATGCTCCTGTAAAATCCGTAGTCGAAATGGGTGATGCACTCCTCGCACGTGACGGCTGTCTCAACTTCTTTGCAGGTCCTACTGATACAGAATTCTCCGCAATGTTCAACTTCTATAATGTACACTACACTTCAACTCACATCGTAGGTACATCCGGTGGTAACACAGACGACATGAAGGAATCCATCGCTCTTATGGAATCTAAGTCTATCAACCCCGCAGGAATGATAACACATATCGGCGGTCTTGATGCTTGTGCTGAAGCTACACTTAAACTTCCGAAAATCAAGGGTGCCAAGAAGCTCATTTACACACACGTACAGCTTCCTCTCACCGCAATTGAAGACTTCGGCAAGGCAGCAGAAGAAAATGCCGGTACAGAACTCGGTATGCTCTATGCCGACCTCGACAAGATTTGCAAGGATGCAGGTGACCTCTGGTG
>CAYTLG010000159.1:0-4080 GCA_964438725.1 uncultured Ruminococcus sp.
TTGTGAGATCTTACCTACATTTAGTACGGTTGTTATATTCAGGCTCGCTCCAAGCAATATTATTGCGAATTTAAGCATTTTCTTTGATGTATATTTGATACCGGGTGATGTAACCTCATTCGGCTTAAAGAATGCATTTACTATCATTCCGATAAACATTGCAATTACAGATGCACCTATAAAATGAAGTCCTGCCTTTTCTTCAAGATGTTCAAGTAGCTTTGCTACAACAGCTATGGCAACAGATATTGACATACCCGGTAAAAGTTTGAGTACTCTTTTCATGTCTCCTCCTTGTTTTGTTATCCAATTGAACATTATATCACCTTTGAAAACAAAATGGAATACTTTTATGTAATTTTCATGAATTATATTTGCTTTATGAATGCAACAAAAAAACTTTACGGAAATTCCAATTTAGGTATTGACAAAACGTGAGTAGCATGGTACAATCCCATACAGGCTAAAAGCTCGTGTTTGAGCTGTGCTTCAATTTAATACAGATAAAGTTTGAGATCTTTATTTTTGTATTTAGATAATGTTTATTCTGTTACGACAGGATAGCTATGTCTATTTACAAAAGTAAAGGTCTCATTTTTTGTTCTTTGACAATCGAATAACTCATTTCTTTCGGTTCACCTGTATCGCTCAGAACAAGGCACACAGCAATTCTGATTTACACTTTATTTCTCCCCTTATTGATTGCTGCCATGCAGTAATAGTCGGTTTGTATTTCGACACGCACCACCCCCACAATTGAATATTTTTCGTAAATGCCTCGTGGAGCGATACGGATGAACCGAAAGAAATCACAAAAACATCCAAAGGAGGACAAATTATGCTCGATGAATTAAAAAAAGAAGCGAACCTGACATATACTGAAAACGGTGCGTTGGCATATCGTTCAACATATTCGTCATGCCTTGACCTGTTTGCTACCTGCGGAGCTATGAGACAAGCCGATTCAAACACAATAATACGTAAATTCACACTTGCATTCACCGAATCACCCGATATCGCCATACGAATACTTTTCTATGCACGTGATATTCGTGGCGGTCTTGGCGAGAGAAGATTTTTCAACATAATTCTGCACCATCTTGCAAACACAGCACCACAATCCGTAAAAAAAAATCTTCCTCTCATCGGAGAATACGGAAGATATGATGATATTTTAAGTTTACTTGGCACGAAATGCGAAAAAGCTATGGCAGGATTTATCTCAAGACAACTCAAAAAAGACATTTATGCAATGGAAAAAGGAAATAGCGTGTCTCTGCTTGCAAAGTGGCTGCCCTCTGTAAATTCGTCAGTTTACGAAACAAGTGAGCGTGCAAAAAAGCTATGTCGCCTTCTCGGAATGCGTGAGAAAGAATACCGAAAGACGCTTTCAATTCTACGTGCGTACATAGGAATAGTTGAGGACAAAATGCGTCGCAAGGATTATACATTCAATTACGAAAATCTCCCAGGCAGGGCTCTTTTCAAATATCGCTGTGCAATGTACCGTCACGACAAAAAGAGATACAAGTTATACATAAAAAGGTTCACGAAAACAAGGTTAAAATGAATGCCAAAACCTTATATCCCTATGACATTATCAGAAGTGCTATGTATACAGTCGACCCTGACATGATACGCCCACTTGATGCTACATGGAAATCACTTCCGAATTACGCAGACTCAAAAAACGCACTTGCAGTTATAGACGTATCATTGTCAATGTATGAAACCAAGCACAGCTTCATTGAACCGATAACGATAGCACTTTCTCTCGGTATATATTTTGCCGAACACAGCACAGGACCTTTTGCCAATCACTTCATAACTTTCTCAAAAGAACCACAGCTTATTGATTTAGGCAATACAGATATCGTAGGAAAAATCGACCGATGCTTATCTTACTGTGAAGCTGCAAACACTGATCTTTTTTCGGTATTCGTACTGATACTCGCAACTGCAATAAAAAACAAACTGCCTCAATCAGAGCTTCCCGAAACAATATATCTTATATCCGATATGGAATTTGACAAAGCAATATCCTGTGACAAAACTGTATTTGAGGTCGCTAAAAAGACATTTGAAGAATACGGCTACACTCTGCCAAAGATTGTTTTTTGGAATGTTGCCGCACGAAATGATAATTTTCCGATTACTTTCAAAGAAAACGGTACTGCACTTGTTTCAGGCTCAAGTCCGGTTCTGTTTTCGCAGATACTATCGCAGGATTTGACCCCTGTGAATCTGATGGAGCAGGTTTTAGGCTCCGAAAGGTACCACAACATCTGTGCATAACAAAAAACGACTTGAATCACTTAAAAACAAGTGAACAAGTCGTTTTTCTTTTACATAAACATGGATATCTGATTGGTTTTTGACATTCCCTTTAATGCTCCGCTGGTTTCGAGAAGCTCAAGTACAGATTTTGAAACCTTCGCCTGAGTTCTGAGTTCATCAACCGAGAACACAGTACCCGACTGCATTGCGTTCATGATACTTTCAGCCGCAGCTCCGCCAAGTCCGGGCAGACAAGCGAACGGCAGACGTATTTTTCCGTTTTCGGGAATAAACTTTGTTGCGTGGGATTTATAGATATCGACAGGCAGGAAGTCAAAGCCTCTCTCGAAATACTCGTTGACAAGCATCAGAGCATCCGCTACATCGGCTTCTGTCGCAGATATCTCATTTCTGCGTTTGTTGTAGTCAGCAAGAACATCCTTACAGTGCTGCTTACCACCCATTACTATCTGTCCGTCAAATCCATCGGGAGCCGCAGTAAAGTATGCCGCATAAAACTCTACGGGGTAGTATATCTTGTACCACATAAGTCTGATAGCGTCTATAACGTATGCGGCTGCGTGTGCTTTCGGGAACATATAACGTATCTTCTGGAGTGAATCAACGTACCACTGCGGAACACCATGCTCAAACATTGCATCCTGCATTTCCTTGGGAATAACGACACCCTTTTTATTCTTACGAACGAACTCCATTATCTTAAATGAAAGGCTCTTTTCCATTCCGTATTTATGGATAAGTGTCATCATGATGTCATCTCGACACCCAATAACGTCGGAAATCGTACAAACCTTGTTATTTATAAGCTCATCTGCATTGCCAAGCCAACATCCTGTACCGTGAGTAAGTCCCGATATCTGAAGTAGGTCGGTGAAATTCTTCGGTTGAGCCTCCATGAGAACTCCACGGATGAATCGTGTACCCATTTCGGGAAGTCCCAGCGTTGCAGTCTTTGAGTCTATCTGTTCAGGTGTAACTCCGATAGGTTCAGTTGAAGTAAAGCTCTTATATACAGCAGGGTCGCTCATCGGAACGTCAAGCACGCTCGTATTTGAGTATTCCTCAAGTCGCTTATACTTCGTCGGAATATCGTGTCCGAGTATATCGAGCTTCAATATTGTGTCGTGGAGATATTTAAACTCAAAGTGAGTCGTTATAATATCAGAGTTCGAGTCTTCGGCGGGGTGCTGTACAGGTGAGAAATCGTAAATCTCGTATTCTCGTGGAACTACGATAATACCACCCGGATGCTGACCTGTTGTTCTTTTAGTGCCAAGGCATCCGTTCACAAGTCTATCCATTTCGGCACGATTTACTGATATTCCCTTTCCTTCAAGGAATTTTGCGGCAAATCCCCATGCGGTCTTATCTGCAAGGGTACCGATAGTTCCTGCTTTGAATGCTTTTCCCGCACCGAACAGCACTTCTGTGAATTTATGAGCATCACCCTGAACGTCACCTGAGAAGTTAAGGTCGATATCGGGGGTTTTGTCTCCCTTAAATCCAAGGAATGTCTCAAACGGGATATCGTGTCCGTCCTGTTCGCATCGTGTACCGCATTTAGGACAATCCTTCGGAGGCAAGTCAAAGCCTGAACCTACCTCACCATGAGTGAAGAATTCAGACCACGCACATTTCGGGCATCTGTAATGCGGAGGCAGAGGATTTACTCTCGTTATACCTGCCATCGTAGCGGCAAATGACGAGCCAACCGAACCTCGTGAACCTACCTGATATCCCTTTTCCTCACTGTTTTCAACGAGCTTTCGTGCAATTATGTAC
>CAYTLG010000160.1:0-4073 GCA_964438725.1 uncultured Ruminococcus sp.
CCTTGTCGCAGCTGAGCATACTTTCATATAAAGCATATACATCGTCATTTCTGTATTTACATTTTCCTTGAAAACATTCATAGTCACAGTTGGCACACGAGTGGATGTTTAATTCATGAAAATGGATAACCTTATCATTTTGTGTTGAAATAAACGACGCTATTCGGTCGCAGTTGCCCATTTGACCTACCTGAAAAGTTGATTATAAGTTTCATTTGGTAAAATGCATAATTACTTTTCTTAATTGTAGTAATCAAGTGCTTTTTATCGGTTATACCGTTATAGAAATACATTATACTATGACTTTGATATACTTTTCAAGAGGTCAAGTATAACTAACTGTAAAATAATGTAATTCAATTAATAATGTACACACTATTATCCGATGAACTACATTCTTAGAATTTACAAAAACAGACGACGTCCAACAAAAAATTGAACATCGTCTGTTATTTTATTACATTTCTTCGATATGGTAGATATAGTCGAGACTGCGGAGTGCCTCAATTATTTCCGTGTGAGTTTTGTATTTTTTTAGCTCCTGACTGCTTATCGAGATTGCTATGGAGAACACGCTTATTCCCGAATCGGCATAGGCAGGGTTTGATTCGATATCGTCGATTCTCAGTCCAAGTCGACGTATCGTTGTAACAAAGTTGTAAAGATAGCTGCTGCTTTTAAGCTCAAGGTGAACTTCGAAGTGGTTTGAGCGATTTTTGAGATATCTCTCAAGTGCAGGGAATACGGAAAGACCGCAGAGAAGCACTACAAATGCTATAAGAGTTACGGTATAGTAGCCTGCTCCGACGGAAAGTCCGATTATCGCACAAGCCCAAAGAGCAGCGGCTGTTGTAAGACCTTTTATCTGGCTGCGTGAGCTTACGTGGAGTGAATTGACGCTGATTATTGCAATGCCTATGATACTTGCACTTGAGAGCATATAAATGTCTGTAGCTGTGAGATAGCTGTCAAGAAGCATTGTAACTGTTGTTGCAAGGGATACGAGGATGAATGTTCTCAGACCTGCGGAGTGACGTTTACTTGAGCGTTCGCAGCCTATTACAGATCCGATAACAACGGAGAGAAGTATTCTGAATATGATGCTGTATCCATTGATTCCCTGTGACCATTCACCAAGCAGATTTGCGATAGGATCTATCATTTTCTTTTACCTCCTGATACGATGTATGAGTGACACAAAGCAGGGTCATCGTATATTTCTTCAGCTGCCTCCGTGAATGCACTTTCTTCTTCACTGACAGCTTCCTGTTCTTTTGCAAGCTGTACCTGAATTATCTGAATACGTTCGATAAGCTCCTCTACTGTGTTTTTCTTTGTCTCCTCAGCTGTGGACTGTTCAAGAGGTACGATATCTTCGAGTTTGTTTGAATATGACTTTGAAAGATAAAGTGAAAGTTTTGCACAGGCAGGACCGATAAGCTCGTAAAGCACACTGGAGGCGAGAATTATCGTCTGGAGTGCGTTACCGGTTTCACCACCGAGGGTTCTTGCACCGAGAGCAGCCAGACCGATAGCTACACCTGCCTGCGGAATGAGAGCAAGACCAAGGTAATTTCTTGTTGTATTGGGTTTCTTAACGGCAAGACATCCGAGGAATGCACCGACATACTTACCGAAGATTCTTACAAGGAAGTATGCAACACCGATAACGAGAAGTGAAACTCCACCGATAGCTCCTGAGGGTTTCAAAAGAGCGTTCAGGTCGAATGAAAGTCCTGAGCGAACAAAGAATAGGAGAAGAATCGGAGGGCTGAAATAGTTGAGCTGCTTGAAGAGCTTGTCGTCGTCCGTTACGTTGATGTAGACTGTACCCATTGACATACATCCGAGAAGGGGGGAGATATCCATAGCAGCACATACTCCGCAGAATCCGAAGAGAAGTGCTATTGCTATAATGAGTCGATTATCGGTAGAGCGTTTTCTGTGAATGAGCAGCTTCATGATAAATCCGAATACACCGCCGAGAGCAAGAACTCCGAGGTTTTTGGCAATCGGAATGATGATATTCATAAAGCTGAATGATTCACCGGTGATTGAAGAAACAGCAACTGAAATAGCGATACTGTAAGCGAGAAGTGCAACGATATCGTCATATGCTACCACCTGCAAGAGAGTGTCAACGAAGTCACCCTTTGAACCTGTCTGGCGTATTGTCATCATGGTTGAAGCAGGAGCAGTTGCCGATGCAAGAGCCGCAAGCACGATGGAGAACGCAAGGTTGAGGTGGAATATGTAAAACATAAGTATGAAAACTACGAGTGATGCTGCAAGAGCTTCTGCGAGAGTGATAACTACGACCTTTCCCGCACTGTTCTTTAGCTTTGACAGCTTGAAAAATTCGCCTGTGCTGAATGCGATGAACGCAAGAGCGATATCGGCAAGAAATTCTGTGCCTTTGATTATGCTTTGTGGTATAAGGTTAAGACAGAATGGGCCTATAAGTATTCCTACGATAATGTAGGCTGTTACATTCGGGAGTCTGAGTTTTTTTGTTACACGAGTCATCAGGAAGCCACACATGAGCATAATGGCAATTGAGATGACAGTGACGGCTACGCTGGGTTCGCCTAATCTTTGGTATAGTGGGTTTAGCAATTTGTTGCCTCCTAGAGAACTGTTGTCGGAAAAAACAGCGTGCGGCACGGTGAGTGGTCATGCTGCACGGATGAAATAAAAAATTCAGATAAATAATTCAGATAAATTTGTTTTCTCCTATTGTAATTCACTCTCACAAGTGATACAATAACTAATTATACACCAAAAAAACATAATGTCAAATTATTTAATTTTGGCACAGTATAAAATTATATTATGTAAGGTGAGCGATATGCTTGATATAAAACTTGAGACACTGCTTGCGGTTGCGGAATGCAAGAGCTTTACTAAGGCTGCGGAGCTTCTTTCACTGACACAGCCGGCGGTAAGTAATCATATAAACCAGCTTGAAAAAGAGTGTAATGCAAAGCTGTTTTTGCGTGGAAAGGGCGATTTTCGTCTTACTCAGGAGGGTGAGATAGCTATAACGTATGCAAGACGACTGAAAGCACTGTATAGTAAGATGCTCTCACGCATTGCGGATGAACAAAAACACGTCTCAAGATTCAGAGTAGGCGTCACACATTCGTCAGAAAACAACATGATTACAGAGATGCTTGCGAGATATGTAAATCAATTTCCGAATATTGCAATAACGATAATTACTGATACGATAAATAATCTTTATGAGATGTTGGAAAACTATGAGCTTGATTTTGCAATAGTTGAGGGAAAACGTCTGTCTCCTAAGCTGAACTACTTTATGATAGATACAGACTACCTTGTTTGCGTGCTTAATAACGATAATCCGCTTGCAAAGCATTCGATGGTAACGGTAAATGAACTGAAAAATGAGAACATGATACTTCGCTTGCCGTCATCTGCAACACGTCACCTGTTTGAGGCTACGCTTATAAGTATAAACGAGACAATAGACAACTTTAACGTAGGGCTTGAGGTTGACAATGTATCGACAATAAAAGAGCTTGTGCGAAAAAATCTCGGAGTATCTATTCTCCCTCGAAGTGTATGTATAAGTGATGTTAGGAAAGGCAAGCTGTCCATACTTCCGATAGAAAACCTTAGCATGATGCGTGAAGTGAACATAGCGTATCAAAAGGATTTTACACAGGTTGACATGATAAATGAAATGGTGCGTCTGTATCAAAGCACGATAAATAATAATTAAATCAATACAAAAAAGCTCCCCAGAGAATTAACTCAGAGGAGCCTTTGTTTTATTTAATTAGGTTTAAGCCTGAATAACGAAATTATTCAAAGAGCTTGCCGTACTTGGTAAGTCTCTCGTACTTAGCCTTAGCAAAGTCTTCAGCCTGAGCGAAGAGCTTTTCAGCACGTTCAGGGTTGGACTGAGCAAGTCTTGTGTAACGGTTTTCGTTCTTGAGGAAGTCCTGATAGCTTGCTGTGGGTTCCTTGCTGTCGAGAGTGAAGGGATTCTTGCCTTCAGCCTTGAGAGTAGGATTGTATCTGAACATTGACCAGTAGCCTGCATCAAC
>CAYTLG010000161.1:0-3979 GCA_964438725.1 uncultured Ruminococcus sp.
GTCGTATGATAGTCAAAAACGGACGCTTCGGTAAATTTGCTGCCTGTCCTAACTATCCTGCCTGCAAGAACACAAAGCCGCTTGCAAAGACAGGAGACGGATTTGTTGAAAAGGTAGCCGAAAAAACCGATATGAAGTGTGAGCTTTGCGGAGCCGATATGATTCTCAGAACAGGACGTTACGGCTCGTTCTATGCCTGCTCACGCTATCCCGAATGTAAATTTACAAAGCAGAAGGTCAAGGCTCTCGGAGTTCAGTGTCCCGAATGCGGATCGGATGTAGTTACAAAATACGGAAGAAATAAAACCGTATTTTACAGCTGTTCAAAATATCCTGAATGCAAATTCTCGTCATGGGATATGCCTACTAATGAAAAATGCCCAAGCTGCGGTGGAATGCTCTATCGCAAAAAGGGTAAGAATCAGATGATATGCAAGACTGAAAACTGCGGATATAAAGCAGATATTCAAACAACAGAAGACAGCGGAGAAGCAGAAACAAATGAATAATATCAATATATACGGTGCGGGACTTGCAGGAAGTGAAGCGGCATGGCAGGCGGCACATCACGGCGTTCATGTAACACTTTACGAAATGAAGCCTCAGAAAAAATCCCCCGCACATCACAGTGATACATTTGCGGAGCTTGTCTGCTCAAACTCACTTCGCTCTGCTGACCTGACAAACGGTGTCGGACTTCTTAAAGAGGAACTTAGACGTATGGATTCTCTTATAATGGAAGCCGCATATGCGTCAAGAGTATCAGCAGGAGGAGCTTTGGCGGTTGATAGAAATCTTTTCTCCGAATATGTTACCGAAAAAATCAGAAGCTGCCCGAATATTGAGGTGGTTGAACGTGAGATGACAGATATTCCGGAGGATGAGATAACCGTAGTAGCAACAGGACCCCTTACCTCCGATGCTCTCGCAGAAAAGATAGCATCAGTGATAGGCGGAAAAAGTCTGTATTTCTATGATGCTGCTGCTCCTATCGTTGATTTTGAGTCGATAGATATGACAAAGGCGTTCTTTGCCTCAAGATATGATAAGGGAACCCCGGACTACATCAACTGCCCGTTCAATGAGGACGAGTATAAGGCATTCTATAACGCACTTATCACAGCAGAAGAAGCAAAGCTCCACGATTTTGAAAGCGGAGATAAGCTCAAGGTGTTCGAGGGATGTATGCCTGTTGAAGTAATGGGCAGACGTGGTGAAGATACACTTCGTTTCGGACCAATGAAGCCGGTCGGAATCAAAAATCCCGAAACCGGCGAAGAATACTATGCGGTAGTACAGCTCAGACGTGAGAATGATGAGGGTACTATGTACAATATAGTAGGATTCCAGACACACCTTACATTCCCGGAGCAGAGAAGAGTGTTCCGTATGATACCCGGACTTGAAAATGCAGAATTTATGCGTTATGGTGTTATGCACCGCAATACATTCATGTGTTCTCCTGAACTGCTTGATGAGGATTATTCATTAAGACAGAATAAGAATGTGTTCTTTGCGGGTCAGATGACGGGAGTTGAGGGGTATATCGAGTCCGCAGCATCGGGATTTGTTGCAGGAATCAATGCCGCACTCAGAGCAAGAGGTGAAAGCGGATATATATTCCCCAGAGAAATGATGATTGGTGCAATGGCGTACTATATCTCTCATGGCGAAAAGACCATATTCCAGCCGATGAACGCAAACTTCGGAGTAATGCCTTCCCTCGAGAATAAGGTAAAGGGCGGTAAGAAAGCCAGAAATGAAGCATATTCTACACGTGCTCTCGCAAAAACTGATGAGATAGCAGATATTGTAAAGAAACTATAAATATTGATCGGGAACTGAAAATGAAAATAATAATAGATGCAATGGGTGGAGATAATGCCCCTCTTGAGATAGTAAAGGGAGCTTGTCTTGCATCCGAGAAGTATAAATCAAAGCTCGTTCTTGTTGGAGATAAGCCGAAGATCGAAGCGTGTATGAAGCAGCTTGATGCAGATACAAGAATCATAGATATCGTTCATACCGACGTTCAGATAACTATGGAGGACGATCCGCTCACAGTAGTTAGAAGTAAGAAAGACTCGTCTATGGCAGTCGGACTGAATCTTCTCAAAGATGACGGTGACGCATTTGTTTCTGCCGGTAATACAGGAGCATTGCACGTAGGCTCATCACTTATCGTCCGCACCATAAAGGGAGTTCAGCGTTCGGGTATTGCTACAATAATACCGTTTGAAAAGCCCGTTCTTATGATGGACTCAGGTGCAAACGTAAACGTAACAGCCGATTATCTCGTTCAGTGGGCTCTTATGGGTCAAGTCTACATGAAAAATGTTATGGGTGTTGAGGCACCGACAGTAGGACTTCTCAATAACGGTGCCGAGGAACATAAAGGTACTCAGATAGAGATAGACGCATATCAGAAGCTGAAAAACGACCCCAATATCAAATTTGTAGGAAATATTGAAGGTAAAGAGCTTCCCACAGCCCCCTGTGATGTCCTTGTAACAGATGGATTTACAGGTAATATTACACTCAAGCTCATAGAAGGTCTGTCAAAATATTTCTTCGGATATATGAAGACCATGTATACACAGAACCTCGTTACAAAAATGTCTTACCTTGCAATGAAAGACCAGCTCAGAGGAATGAAGCATAAGTTTGATTCATCTGAATATGGCGGAGCACCTCTTCTCGGACTCAGAAAACCCGTTATTAAGGCACACGGAAGCTCCGATGCAAAGGCAATAATGAATGCGGTTAGACAGGCTGAAGCATTCATCAAGACAGGAGTTATAGATGAAATTAGCACAGCCCTTGAAGCAATGAAAGAAAACGGAGCCACCGCCAATTGAATAATAAGGTAGGAAAAATGAATATTCATCAGAAACCAATAAGTGAGCTTGAAAAAGAAATAGGTTATACATTCAATAATAAAGAGATAATAACCGTAGCCCTTACACATTCGTCATATTCAAACGAGAGAAAATCACACGGTGAAAAGGTTCAGTTCAATGAAAGACTTGAGTTCCTTGGAGACTCTGTGCTTTCGATAATAGTAAGCTCGTTTATCTTTGAAAAATATAAGAATAAGCAGGAGGGCGACCTCACAAAGATAAGAGCAGCAGTTGTATGCGAAAAGGCTCTTTCCAAATTTGCCGCAAAGATAGGACTCGGAGACTATATGTTCCTTGGTCATGGCGAAGAAATCAATAACGGCAGACATCGTCCTTCTATTACTGCGGATGCTTTTGAAGCACTTCTTGCAGCTATATATCTCGACAGTGGAGAAAACTTTGATACCGTCGGAAAATTCCTTCTCCCGTTCATAGCCGAGGAGATAGAGTTCATTACCGAAACAGGAGTTTTTGTCGATTATAAAACAACTCTCCAGCAGATAGTACAGCAGGTCAATACCGAAAAGCTCGAATATGTTCTTGTTGGAGAAAGCGGCCCCGACCATAAAAAGACATTCAGCGTAGAAGCAAGACTCAACAGTAATGTTATCGGTCGTGGCGAGGGCAAGACAAAAAGAGAAGCGGAACAGATAGCAGCTCACGAAGCACTGATTCTGTTTGGAGAAGCATAAATCGGCTATGAAGAAAAATCACGTGAATATTCCCGTGTTTATCCCTCATCTCGGATGCCCGAATATGTGTGTATTCTGTAACCAACATACAATTTCGGGTGTTTCTTCTTTTATACCCGATATGGCAGAAGAGACGATAGAGACAACACTGACTTCACTTGAAGGAAGAGCAGACAGCACGGAGATAGCATTTTTCGGTGGCTCATTCACGGGAATCGACCGAGGACTGATGGTGTCTCTACTCGACCTTGCCGAAAGCTACGTTGCAGATGGCAGAGTTTCGGGAATAAGAATGTCCACACGTCCCGACTATATCGATGATGAGATAATCCGCATACTGAAAAACTATACCGTTAACGCAGTCGAGCTTGGAATACAGTCTACATC
>CAYTLG010000162.1:0-3977 GCA_964438725.1 uncultured Ruminococcus sp.
CATTTTGACTTATCCCACAAACTTTTTTAGTTAATCAGGTTAAATCACTTTTTGTTATTGACTTTCTTTCACAAAATTATATAATATTTATAAAATTACATTCAACTTTAGAGGTATGGCTATGAAAAAAGCTGTGATTTTTACTATTATCGCCTGTATGCTTCTTTCCTCATGTTCAAACACAGGCACCAACGATAATAACCAGACCAACGAAACAAAGCCTGCCGGTGAAACTCAGTCCAATGCTGAATCCGCCGAAACAGATGCTGAGACTGAACCCGACGGAAACGCACGTCTTTCCATAGACGATGAGCTTCCCGAAAATGACTTCGGCGGCAGAAACTTCACTGTATTCTGTGCGAGCGACAACAACACCGCACAGTATCTCGTAGCGGACGAAATCACCGGTGAGGGTGTAAACGATGCGATATACTATCGAAACCTCACGGTTGACGAACGCTACAACGCAAAGGTCGCATATAACGAGGGTGGAACTCACCGTGAAACCGCATCTCTTGTAGACACAATAATCACATCCGGTGATACAGAATCCTTCGACCTTGTACAGTTCCATGTTGTATCAAACAGTGGTAACGCAATGAAGGGCTTGTATCTGAACTGGTATGACGTTCCGCACATTGATTTTGAAAAACCGTGGTGGTCAAACTCCAACACAGAGGATCTGACGATAAACAACCACAGCTACCTTGCAATGGGTGACTTTGCTCTCACTACAATTGCCGGTACATACTGTATGTTCTACGATAAAGACCAGTGTAAGAACTACGGAGTCGAAAATCTCTACGATGTAGTAAAAGACGGAAGATGGACTCTCGACTACCTCAAAGAGCTTTGCGGAAAGGTATACACTGACTTAAACGGTGACGGTACTATAAACGAGGGTGACTACTTCGGAATGGCATCAGACCAGCAGTCAAACCTCAACACATATCTCTGGTCAAGCGGACACAAAATATTCAACAGAAACTCCGCAGGTGAACTTGAATACTCCTACTACGATGAGCATCTCGTAAACGTGTACGACTCCGCATATGAGCTTATCAACGGCACGGACGGAGTTTACACCGCATATGACCACGACTCCGGAGCAAAGCTGTTCGCTGAGGGTGGAACTCTCACCTGCAACACAAAGCTCGGATATGCGGTAACGGGACTTTCCGACTTTGAAAACGAATATGGTATTATCCCCTACCCCAAGTATGACGAAGCTCAGGCAAGCTACGCAAGCATGGTTGACGGTTCTCATGAAGCTATGGCTGTTGCAAAAACTGCTCAGGATCTCGAATTTATCGGAACTATGACAGAGGTACTTTGTGCGGAATCATACAAGCAGGTTCTTCCCGCATATTACGATGTATGTCTGAAACAGCGTTACGCTTCCAGTGCTGAGGATGCTGAAATGATAGACCTTTGTGTAGACTCAAGAGTATTTGACCTCGGCTACGTATATGACAACTGGAAGGGCGTTGCGTTCTATTTCCAGGATCTTCTCAGAAACACAACAAAAACCGACATAACTCCCCACTACAAAAAATTCGAAAAGGTAGCTTCAAAGTATTACCAGAAAGTAGTAGGAATGTTTGAATGAGTTTGTAAATTAAGCATCAAAAACCATGCCTTTTTCAATAAGAATCAGGTATGGTTTTTTTCTGTCATATATTGCAAATAATCTCAGATTCATGTATAATATTTTATTCCGAGGGGAGTGATGAGAATGGTGGTATCTGATGAAGTGCTTTATCGTGAATATATTAACGGAAATGAGTTATCTGCAAATGTACTCGTTGAAAAATACGGTGACGCACTCACGCTTTACATAAACGGATATTTAAAGAATATTCACGACTCAGAAGACATGATGATAGAAGCCTTTTCGCAGGTATTCGCAAAGGAACGTCATATAAGCGGAGATGGTGGTTTCAAGGCGTATCTGTTTAAAACAGCCCGAAATCTTGCCATACGACACTCAAAAAAAGGAAAACTCAGCTTTACGGGACTTGATGAGCTTGGTTTTGAGCTGCAAAGTGATACTCTAGCCGAAACAGCGCTTATTGAGGACGAAAGAAAGCTATTGCTGTATTCTGCGATGGAAAAGCTCAACAAAGAATACAGAGAGGCTATATACCTCGTTTATTTTGAAAACATGAGCTATCGTGATACCGGAGCGGTAATGAAAAAATCCGAAAAGCAAATAACGAAGCTCGTATATCATGGAAAACAAAATCTCAAAGTGTTACTCGAAAAGGAGGGCTTTATTTATGATGACTGATAAAGATAGAATTTCCCGCATACATTCAAGAACAGCGGAAATTAAGCGTGAAAAGCGTCGCAGAATCAACACGATAGAATCTGCCGCTGCCCTTATATCGTGTTTTGTAATTATTATAGCCATTGCTATGTATATGCCACAGCTTATGGAGGGTCAGAATACCGTTATATCCCCCTATGCCGGAACCGCAAGTCTTATCAAAAGCGGAGAAACTCTCGGATATGTGATAATGGGTATACTTTCATTTTGTCTCGGTGTGAGCATTACAATACTTCTTTTCAAAATACGCAGAAGAAGCGAACGTGAAAACAGAGAGGACGATGACAAGTGAACTTCGAGCTTATCGACAATATTTTCCAGATATCATTGCTTATGCTTATGGCTTTTGTGTCGTTCATCCTTTCGGTAAAATACAATAGCCGACAGCTGTTCATCCTTACCTGTGCGTATTCGTGCTTCTCCCTGGGAACTCTATTCTGGATACTTTGCCTGGCTATACTCGGTCATGTTCCGCACATATTCTACGTCTCTGAAATATCGTGGTTATCCTCGTATTTGTTCTTTATGTCCCTGCAAATCGTAAGATGTACAAGACTCAGGGTGAGTTTTTCACCTTTACCCGCATTTCTTGCATTGGGTACTGCCCTGAACACATTTCGTTATCATATGTTTGGACCCGCTTATTTCATGTCTGCCATTTTTTCGCTGACCTTAGGAGTTTTCATATATCTCATAGTGTACCATTTCATAAAGGTGAAGATAAGAAAATACAGAATATTAGATGTCGTTTTCTTTGTTTATGTCGGCTTACAGATGCTTGTGTATATGTCCTCGGCATACATTAGTGATTATACAAGATTTAATCTGTATTTTGCAATAGATATATCACTGACTTTAACCATGGCATCACTTCTTCCGCTGACAGTACGTGAGGTGGTAAAAAAATGACATATATCGAAAACATTTTCATATGCCTTGCTATACCGATGATACTCTCCATGTTTTTCACGAAAAGAGAGACTCGAAAGTCAACGCTGTTTTTCGTTACGGGTATGGTCGTCTGCATGATAGCTGCATACATAAGTAGTTTTTTCGTATCCTACTACAATGAGGATGCACTAACCGCTGTTGTTGAAATCGCACCCGTATGTGAGGAAGTAATGAAGCTGCTCCCTCTCATGTTCTATCTTTTCATATTTGAACCGCCGCCGTCTGAGCTTCCTCATGCTGCGATATCAATGGCAGTAGGATTTGCTACATTTGAAAATGCCTGCTACCTCACCGAAAACGGAGCTGAGGACTTCACATTCCTGCTCATACGTGGTCTTGCTGCGGGAGCATTGCACATTCTCTGCGGTATTATATGTGGCTTCGGACTTTCGTATGTATTCCGCCGATATTGGCTTGCATTCACAGGAACTCTCGGTATACTCGGACTGTGTATCGTACTCCATGCGATATACAATCTTCTTGTGACGACTGACGGTGTGTGCAGAATCGTTGGCTACTTTTTCCCGTCAATACTTATTATTATGCTGTTAATTTCAAAACAAGTAAACATCAAATCTATATTGGAATTCAAAAACTGAAAAAATGCGTCTGTTTCGTAAAAAAATCGAGCAGACGCATTTTTTTGAATTTTTTTGAATTCCGGGTGGAAGTTTTTGCGATTTCATGTCTTTTAGTA
>CAYTLG010000163.1:0-3940 GCA_964438725.1 uncultured Ruminococcus sp.
CGTGTAGGTCATATCAAAATGTATATGCGGCTGAGTAAGGTCACTTTTAATATTCAAAAAACTATGTGGTACACCGGGACGAATCAATATAAATTGTCCTGCGTTACAATTGTAATCAACATCATTGTAATTAAATATAAACTTCCCTTCAGCAATGTATATCAACTCATAGTCAAAAATAATACGTCGCTTTATTTCATGATTTGCCGGAAGAACCGAATGCATAGCAACCCTGATATATGGATTTATTGCAGCAATATCTAACACCACATTACCTCCGCAAGAAATGTTAAATGAAAAACAATTTATGTTATTTATATTTTAGCGTATTCAAACTATAATTTCAATACTAAATTATTTTGGAGGTCTATAAATGTTAACTAATCTTACCACCAAAAAGGACATAACCACATTCTCCGTATCGCCCGAAAATCTTACCGGAGAAAAAGGCAAAGGCGGAATGGCTGTTGACGGCAGTGCAGCCTATAATGCCAGAGAGCTTGGACAGGGTTGGAAAGTAAATCCCTATCTGGTAGCACAGCCCGGTGAAACACTGGTACTGGCAGACATAAAGGGACAGGGTGCCATCAAGCATTTTTGGATAACCGACAGTGCGAGAGCAGGTAGATTACTTATCCTGAGAATTTACTTTGACGGTCACAAAAATCCCGCTGTTGAAGCACCTCTATCCGATTTCTTTGCAAATGCCGACTATCTTGAATATCGTCAGTTGAGCAGCCTTGCAATATGTGTAAATCCCAAGAGAGGACTTAACTGCTACTTTGAGATGCCTTATTTTAAATCTTTCAGAGTAGAGATTGAAAATACAGGTTCGGATGCTTGCAATATTTACTATCAAATTGACTGTGAAGAAAAGGTTTTGCCACCCGAATCACTCTATTTCCATGCACAATTCCGCAGAACCAATCCCCTGCCCTATAAGGAACCCTATGTAATTCTTGATAACATAAAGGGTAACGGACATTATGTCGGCACCTACATTCACTGGGGCGTAAAGAACAACGGCTGGTGGGGTGAAGGCGAAATCAAGTTCTATATTGATGGTGACTCCGAATTTCCGACCATTTGCGGCACCGGCACAGAGGACTATTTCTGCGGAGCCTACAATTTCGATGTTGACGGCAAATATGTAGAGTTCAGCACACCGTATAGCGGAATGTACAAAGTTCGCCACACCGATGGTCTCTACCTTGCTCAAAGATATTTTAATCTGTATCGCTGGCATATCACGGACCCGATTTATTTCAAGAATGACCTCAAGGTAACAATTCAGGCTCTGGGTTGGAGAAGTG
Source organism: uncultured Ruminococcus sp. (assembly GCA_964438725.1). Taxonomy (GTDB): domain Bacteria; phylum Bacillota; class Clostridia; order Oscillospirales; family CAG-272; genus UMGS1696. The sequence continues at coordinate 1,314 of CAYTLG010000163.1, forward strand.
AAGGCAGATATTTACCTCTTCAGGACGACATTTCATCCGTAGCATATTGGTATTCCGACACATTGGATGACGAATACCCTACCCTTCTCGACAAAAACGAGCTTGAAATAATATAATTTTATAATTTCTCGGAATCTATTCCCTCATAAATCATGGCACTGTCACAGGTATTGTGTTGCAATTGCGGTGCGATTTTCCATAATATTCATTACATAAAAAATTCCTTTATACAGATAATAGTACTGTAAATCCGAAATAAAGGAGATTTTTATATATGAAAGCAACCGGAATTGTTCGCAGAATTGACGATCTGGGAAGAGTTGTTATACCAAAGGAAATAAGAAGAACCATGCGTATCCGTGAAGGTGACCCGCTTGAGATATACACAGACCGTGAAGGGGAGGTAATTTTCAAAAAATACTCTCCCATTGGTGAACTGGCTTCTTTTGCGACACAGTATGCTGAAACTCTTTACAAGACGTGCAATCTTGAGGTCGTAATATGCGACAGAGATGCTGTTATCGCCTGTGCAGGTGTTCCGAAAAAAGAGTATATCGACAAGAAGCTCGGAGAAGAAACCGAAAACACAATCGAAAAGCGGCAGTTATACTCGGTAGGAGACAACGAAGGATTCCCTCTCATCGATGGTGGTGCTATCGTCGGATGTCTTATGCCGATAATTGCCGAGGGAGATATAACCGGATGTGTTGCCTCTCTCCGTGTGGCAGGCGGAAAAAAGACCGATCCTGAACTGGAAGCAAAACTGATTCAGACTGCGGCAGAGTTTTTGGGAAAACAGCTTGAATCATGAGAATTGAATAACCAAATTTAGTGGGAGAATGCTCTTTGTTCTCCCGCTTTTTATATAATTCGGTATTTTTGTGAATATTCAATATTCACCATTACTTTTTTTACTTATTTTTTCACACTTTCTCTTGCAATTGCTTCAATTATGTGATACAATACCCTCAACAAAATATTCCACATTAAAGGAGTACATTATGGGAAAAATCACATTTATGGGTGCAGGTTCAACTGTATTCGCTAAGAACGTTCTCGGCGACTGCCTGCTCACCCCTGCCCTCCGCGATTTTGAGCTCGCACTTTACGATATCGACCCGAAACGTCTGGAAGAATCGTACATCATGATCGATGCACTCAACCGCAACATCAACGAAGGACGTGCAAAAATCACAAAGTACCTCGGCGTAGAAAACCGCAAGGATGCTCTTCGTGACGCAAACTTTGTTGTAAATGCAATTCAGGTAGGTCTTTACGAGCCCTGCACTGTTACAGACTTCGATATTCCCAAGAAGTATGGTCTCCGTCAGACCATAGCTGATACACTCGGCATTGGTGGTATTTTCCGTGCCCTTCGTACTATTCCCGTTCTCGAAGATTTCGCAAATGACATGGCTGAGGTATGTCCTAACGCATGGTTCCTCAACTATACAAACCCGATGGCTATGCTCGCAGGCTATATGCAGCGTTACACTCCCATCAAGACTGTCGGTCTTTGCCACAGCGTACAGGTATGCTCACGTCCTCTGCTCAACAACCTCGGCATAGAATTCAAGGAACCTATCAAGGAACGTATTGCAGGTATCAACCACATGGCATGGCTTCTTGAACTTGAAGATGCTGATGGCACCGACCTCCTCCCCGAAGTACGCCGTCGTGCTATCGCAAAGCTCGAAGAAGAACTTGCAAAGGGTAATTCCGACTTCCACGACCTTACTCGTTATGAGTACATTCGTCGTCTCGGTTACTACTGCACCGAATCCAGTGAACATAATGCGGAATACAACTGCTTCTTCATCAAGTCTAAGTATCCCGAACTCATCCAGAAGTACAATATTCCTCTTGATGAATATCCTCGTCGTTGTGTAAACCAGATTGCCGGCTGGAACAATGACCGTCAGAAGTACCTTGACGGTAATGTAAGCCACAACCGTACACATGAATATGCCTCCTACATCATGGAAGCAATGGTTACAGATAAGCCGTATAAGATTGGCGGTAACGTAATCAACAAGGGTCTTATTCCTAACCTCCCTGCTGAAGCGTGCGTTGAAGTAGCCTGCCTTGTAAACAAGTACGGTGTACAGCCCGTACAGCAGCCGCCGCTTCCGCTCCAGTGTGCAGCAATGAACATGACAAACATCAATGTACAGCTTCTTACTATCGAGGCAGCTGTTACAAAGAAGAAGGAAGCTATTTATCAGGCAGCAATGCTCGAACCTCATACCGCAGCTGAGCTTTCAATTGACGATATCGTTGCAATGTGCGATGAACTCATCGAAGCTCACAAGGGTTGGCTCCCTGAATACAAATAATCTCTCACATCAGAGATATTATTAAGAAATAATTCAAAAGCACTAGTTTTGTCGGAATTTGATGAAACCGGTGCTTTTTGATTTGTTCGTTAATTTTGACATCATGTACTATCTATTTTGAATATTATCTAAAAAATAGTAATTTTTCATATTCAACTACCCTTTCAGCCCTTGAATTTTTTCTATATTGCAGGGTCATTTTTTTTGAAAAAGTACAGACAAGTGACCGTATTTATGATATAATTATATCGTGATTCATCCACTTTTCGACATAAAGGAGCAGAATTATGA
>CAYTLG010000164.1:0-3436 GCA_964438725.1 uncultured Ruminococcus sp.
CATCCGAACACTCCATGATTGGTAAGTTCATCGACCAGATCGTTCCCGAAGAAGAACTTCCCTATACTCTCACCAGCTATTCTCCTTGCTTCCGTAAGGAAAAGGGTGCCCACGGTATCGAAGAAAGAGGCGTTTACAGAATCCACCAGTTCGAGAAGCAGGAAATGATAGTTGTCTGCAAGCCCGAAGATTCCAAGATGTGGTACGACAGACTCTGGCAGAACACTGTTGACTTCTTCCGTTCACTTGACATTCCCGTTCGTACTCTCGAATGCTGCTCCGGTGACCTCGCTGACCTCAAGGTTAAGTCCTGTGACGTTGAAGCATGGTCTCCCAGACAGAAGAAATACTTTGAAGTCGGATCCTGCTCCAACCTCGGTGATGCACAGGCAAGACGTCTCCGTATCAGAGTTAACGGAAACGGCAAGAAGTATCTCGCTCACACTCTTAACAATACCGTTGTTGCTCCTCCGAGAATGCTCATCGCTTTCCTCGAAAACAATCTCCAGGCTGACGGCAGCGTAAAGATTCCCGAAGCTCTCAGACCGTATATGGGCGGCACTGAAGTTCTCATTCCCAAGAAATAAGTAAAACAAAAGTCCGATACTCCCGAATTTCGATTTCAAGGAGAATCGGACTTTTTTTATTTTGCTTCAATATCAATCACAACAAGCTCAGGGGGATTGAAAACTCTGGGAAGGTCATTTATCATAAGACCACGGCTGACAATTGCCTGATTACCGTTATTAAAGACATACTGTCCGCCTGCATATTTCGGAAACAATCCTTGATGAGGTGCATATAATCCGTTAAGAATAAGAGGTACTCTTACCTGCCCTCCGTGTGCGTGTCCGCATAATGCAAGGTCAAATCCCATTTTACTGTACTGTTCCGCATACTCAGGTCTGTGAGATAGGAGTATATCATATTTTTCGTCGGATCTTTTCCGCTGTGCAAGGATTGACTCGAATGTATCGGAATAGAACAACGGGTCGTCAACACCATGAATCACGATATTATCACCAATATCTATTGATTTATCCGAAACGACCTCAGCTCCGCATTCACTTATTAATCCTTTTATGTCAGGCGTGAAGTTTACCAATTTCTCGTGGTTTCCCGTGACATAATAACAAGGATACTTCTTTGCAAGGGCTGTAAGAAGCACTCCTGTTCCTGCAAAATCACGTTTATCATGTGCTATATCCCCCGCAAACAGCACGGCTTCAGGTGAATATTTATCTACGATACTAATCAGTTTTTCCTGTTTTTTACCGTAAAACGTGGAATGCAGGTCCGTTATAAGCACAAATCTATGCTTTTCGGAAACAAGCGGTGTTGATATTTTATAATTCTTTACGGTAAGTCCATCGTATAATGCGACATTTGCAAGTGCAACCAAAGCAGCTGTCGTTACTATAAGATTTCTTATGGTATGTTTTGTGTTATCTTTCAAAAGTTAGTCTCCATTATCTTCTTCCTATCACTGTCGGAGTGAGTTCACGTGCGTTTGCCTGTGCAATGAGAGATACACGTGCGGCTGCGAAAATATGCTCCTGAGTCATAGCTCTTTCTGTATGTTCAAGGCAGTCGAGTATCATTTCGCCAAAGAACGGTGCTCCTGTTTTACCTCTTGCGTCGATTCTGAACTCTCCGTCATCGTTTACAAGGTACAGTGCATTTCCTCCGCCTATCGTTACATCTATATTTTTTCGGAGTTCAATATATCCATGTGTTCCGTTTATGATACATCTTCCGTCTCCCCAGGATTTAAGTCCTTTCGGTGAAAGCCAGTCAACCCTATGATAACCTGTTACTCCATTATCTGCTGTAAGGTGAACGTCTCCGAAGTCATCAAGCTCCGGGTATTCGTTATATCTGAAGTTTCCTATCGAGGAATCATCAACCTTTACACGGTCTGAGCCGGAATAAAATAGGAACTGTTCCACCTGATGTGAGCCGATATCACAAAGTATTCCGCCGTATTTTTCACGCTCGAAAAACCAGTTTGGTCTTGTGGGTGCATTTATTGTATGTGGCCCTGTACCTATAATATTAACAACCTTTCCGATATATCCGTTCTGTATTAAATAACCTGCAAGTATGGAGCATTCACTGTGAAGTCGTTCGGAATAGTAAACAAAATATCTTCGACCTGTTTCATGAACGGTTCTTTCGGCTGCAATAAGCTGTCCGAGTGATGTGAACGGTGCTTTATCAACGAAATAGTCAAGTCCTCTACGCATAACCTCACAGCCAAGCTCACCTCTTTCACAAGGAATTGCTGCGGAGGCTATCATCTTGACTCTTTTATCACGGCATATCTCATCAAGGCTGTCTGCAGTTGCTACACCGTATTTTTCGGCAAGCTCCCTTGCTTTTGCCTTGTCTCTGTCGCATACGTAAAGCAGCTTTGCTCCTGCTTCGACAAGTCCTGCACACATACTGTTTATATGACCGTGGTCAAGTCCTACTGCGGCAAAACAAAACTCTTCTCCATGAACAACCGGCGTCGGCTTTTTGATTCCGTCTATAAATTCGTATACATTCATATCATTCACCCATGAAAATCAATTTAAGACATTATAGCATATCAAGTTTAAAATTACAATGTACTTACTATAAATTATGTTTAGATTTACCACGTTCTGTACATACTTTATATAATGACATTTATTCATGATACATCATATATTAACCAGTATTAACCTGTTGACAAATAGTAAAATAACTGATATAATAATATGTTGCGTGATTAAACTTATTTTACAAAGGTGGTATTTCTAATGAAAAGAATTGCATCTCTTATTCTTATCTTATCTTTACTGATAACATCATTCGCAGGATGCTCTGACAACAATGCAAACAAACCCTCTGAGACCTCAAACAATGTTGCTGACAACACTGTCAACAACGAAAATGCTGAAACTGAGCCTACCTCTTATTCAGCAAACATTCCCGCAGGAACCGATTACAACGGCGACACATTCACTATCGTAACATACCCTGTAAACGGTGGTATCTGGAGTGACGTTGACTGGAGTGCTACCGAATATACAGGCGAAACTCTCAACGATGCTGTATATTCCCGTATGACTCAGGTTGAAGACCTTCTCGGCATTGATATCGTTACAGCATATTCCGAACACCGTGGTGACACTGCTACACTCACAAACTCCGTAAATGCTCAGGACAACGCATATCAGCTTTACTCCATCGCTATCGGTTCTGTTTTCTCCCTCGCTCAGAACAACCTTGTACAGGAGCTTAACAACTATTCCGACAAGGGTACTCTCAACCTTACTGCTCCGTGGTGGGACCAGAATATTCTCATCGATATGTCTATTGAAAACATGAACTTCGCTCTCACAGGTGATATCGGTACAATGTACAAAAAGTCCATCGGTGCGATGATGTTCAACAAGAATATTCTCGA
>CAYTLG010000164.1:3446-3928 GCA_964438725.1 uncultured Ruminococcus sp.
TTCTCGAACAGCATCAGCTCGAAAACCCCTATCAGCTCATGAACGACGGTAAGTGGACTGTTGATAAGATGGTTGAAATGGGACAGAAGGTTTCCAGTGACCTCGACGGTAACGGTGTAATGGATCAGGACGACCAGTACGGTCTTATCTGCTTCTGCGACATGATGCCTATTGCATTTATCGGATGCGGCATTAACTTCTTCACAAAGGACAGCAATGACCTTCCCGTAAACTCTTTCTACTCTGAAAAGACAATTTCTGTTACAGAAAAGCTCGCTTCTCTCATGTATGACACAAACCTCACATACAGCTGGTCAAGAAACGGTGTTGGTGAAGACCCTGCTATCAAGATGTTCCAGACAGACAAGTCACTGTTCTACTACGGTGAGCTTCATGCTGTTGCGACAATGCGTGACATGGAATCCGAATTCGGTATCATGCCCATGCCTAAGTTCGATGAAACTCAGGACGGTTACCATCAC
>CAYTLG010000165.1:0-3885 GCA_964438725.1 uncultured Ruminococcus sp.
ATCGGCGGCTGTGAACCATGTCAGGTGGGGAACCAAGCAGCATTAAGCAGTTTAGTCGATGCGCCGCAGGGTAGCCTGTTCTGAGCTGGAACTACGATGTCGTACATGATCCTTTCTTCGACCGTTGGGTGTATGGTCTTGATTTGCGAGTTATTTTGCTATATGAATGAAGTATGAGGCGTGACAATGTATCAGACTTTGTATAGAAAGTACCGTCCGCATGTCTTTGATGATGTTTGCGGACAAGATCATATAACCTCGGTACTGCGATATGAAGCACAGCATTCAAAGTTTTCACACGCTTATCTTTTCTGCGGTTCCAGAGGTACGGGAAAAACCACCTGTGCCAAGATACTTGCAAAGGTTTTGAACTGCGAAAATCCACAGAACGGTAATCCATGCGGAGAGTGCTTTGCGTGTCGCTCCATTGATGAGGGGAACGCTACGGACGTTCTTGAGATGGATGCGGCTTCCCGTACAGGTGTCGATTATATACGTGATATTCAGGATGAGATAAGCTTTGCTCCTGCATCACTGAAAAAGCGTGTCTACATTATAGACGAGGTTCATATGCTCTCCATCGGTGCTTTCAATGCACTGCTCAAGACGCTTGAAGAACCTCCGGAACACGCTGTTTTTATCCTTGCAACTACGGAATTTCACAAACTTCCCGCAACGATAATATCACGCTGTCAGAGATTTGATTTCCGACGTATCAGCAGTGATGTTCTTGCGGCTCGTCTGACATATATTGCCGAAAAGGAAGGTATCGCTCTCGAAAGTGATGCTGCAAAAGTAATTGCAAAGCAGTCTTTCGGCGGTATGCGTGATGCAATAAGCCTGTTTGAGCTTTGTGCGGCAGGTGGCTCGGATGTAACAGTAGAGCGTGTCTCCGATATTCTCGGTTTGACGGGAATTGAAACACTTTATAAAACTGCCGTTGCCGTATCACGTTCGGATATCGCTTCAATCTTCTCTCTTATACACGATGTAGTCTCGTCTACAAAGGATATATCCGTTTTCTGGAATGAGCTTACTGCATTTTGGCGTGATATGCTCGTTATAAAGTATCTACCGAAAGAACAGTACGATGCTTATCTGGACTACACCGAACCGGAACTGAGATTACTCGGAGATGCGGCAAGAAGATTCACCTCTGAAGCACTTACGTATCACTTTGCACAGCTTGATGAAGCCACAAAGGATATAGCACGTCTTCCGCAGTCAAAGAGAACAACGGCAGAGATAACTCTTATTAAAATGAGTGACCCTTCCCTGCTCCGAACAAACGCTGCTCTTCTCTCAAGAATAGCCTCGCTTGAAGAAAAGGTATCTCTACTTGAAGCCGGCGGAGTAAGCGTAAAGCCGTTGCCTTCCAAAGAAGATACAGCGGATAAAGAAAAGGAAATCAAGACTTCGGCAAGTGTACAAGAGAATTCCATAAAGCCTGAGAAAAAAGAAAGCTCAAACAAGCTCTTATATATATCAGACACAAGCGAAGTTGTTGAGCGACTTATCAGCAAAAAAGACACTCTTGCTTCTCTTGTGTATCAGGCAGACTGTTATATCACCGAGGATGGCAGCAAACTTATAATAAGAACTGCAAACCCGATGGCTCAGGTAATAATGGCACGTGAAGAATCAAAGCAATCACTGCTCAAAACATTTATCTTATGCAAGATATGCGGTGCCGATACTGAGATAGTCATTGAAGCAGGAGAGGTTAGAAAGAAGCCTGAACCACTCGATGAGCTTCAGACTTTTTAATTAAACATTAGCTAATAACGCAGCATTTACTGCGTAAAAATATTAATTTCATTAAAGGTGGTAACTTATCAATGAAGGCAAAGCTTCCCAAGGGAGTCGGCGGCGGTCCCTCCAATATGCAGAGCATGATCAAGCAGGCTCAGAAGATCCAGGATGATATGACTACACTCCAGGAAGAGCTTGATAAACGCGAGTACGAGATCAAGGCAGGCGGCGGTGCTGTTACTGTAAAGATCAACGGAAAGCTTGAAGTTCTTTCTCTCGAAATATCTCCTGAAATAGTTGACGCTGATGACATCGAAACAATGTCCGATATCATTATCGCAGGCGTAAACGAAGCTATCAAGAAAGTAAACGAAACAAACAGCGAAGAAATGAGCAAGGTTACCGGCGGTCTTAACATCCCCGGAATCCCCGGACTTTTCTAAGCTCCCGATATTAGGATACTGACATGAATGAGAATATCGAACCTCTCGAGAGACTGACGGATATGTTCCGCAAGCTCGACGGTGTTGGAAAAAAATCCGCTGCAAGATATGCGTTCTGCGTTCTCAACTTCACAGATGACGAAGCTGAAAAGTTTGCTGAGGCTATTCTGGCAGCAAAAAAGCAGATTCACAGATGTAAGACCTGCTGTAATATCACAACTGCCGAAGAGTGTGCCGTATGTTCCTCTGCTTCAAGAGATCGTTCAATCGTTTGTGTTGTGGAAGACCCACGTGCTGTCATTGCAATTGAAAAGACAAGGCAGTTCAACGGAGTTTATCATGTACTTCACGGTACTATATCTCCTATGCGTGGTATTACTCCTGACAAGCTGACGATAAAAGAGCTTCTTGCAAGGCTCGGCAGTGGCAGTGATATCCGTGAAATAATCCTTGCTACCAATCCCACAGTAGAGGGTGAGGCTACCGCTATGTATATTGCAAAGCTGGCATCTCCTCTCGGTGTGAAGGTCACAAGAATTGCAAACGGCGTGCCTGTCGGCGGTGACCTTGAATATGCCGATGAAGTTACTCTGAGAAGAGCGATGGAAGGCAGATACAGTATTCTCTGAAATTCGAAATAAACAGTACTGTTGTGAGATTAAAATATCTCGACAGTGCTGTTTTTTTATCTAAGACACTTGATTTTTTCGGATTATTGTGGTATACTCTTCTCGTATAAGACAATGGCTATGACGAAGAATATGCGTATTGTTTCTTTATTTTCAGAGAGTCGGGTTTGCTGCGAACCGATATAAAGATATACGTTTTCCACTTTCCGAGCCGTTATTTATCGTTCAATGAGGCTGATTTTCAGCGAATTTGGGTGGCACCACGAGTACTCTCGTCCCAATATATCGGGAGGGGATTTTTTTATTTCTCTCCGTCAAAAATATTTTAAAGGGGTAAAGAAAATGCTCGATATCAAATTTCTGCGTGACAACCCTGATGTAGTCAAGCAGAACATCAAAAACAAATTTCAGGACTACAAGCTCCCTCTCGTCGATGAAGTAATCGCTCTCGACGCAGAAAACCGTGCTACTATGCAGGAAGCAGACGCTCTCCGTTCAAACCGTAATAAGCTCTCCAAGCAGATCGGTGGTCTCATGGCTAAGGGTCAGAAGGAAGAAGCAGAAAAGGTAAAGGCTCAGGTAAACGAACAGTCCGAAAGACTTGCTGAATGCGAAAAGAAGGAAGCAGAGCTTGCAGAAAAAATCAAGACAATCATGATGTCCATCCCGAACATCATTGACCCCACTGTTCCGATTGGTAAGGATGACAGCGAAAACGTAGAAATCGAACGCTTTGGTGAACCCGTTGTTCCCGATTTTGAAGTTCCCTATCACACAGATATCATGGAACGCTTCGCAGGTATTGACCTTGACTCAGCACGTCGTGTTGCAGGTAATGGTTTCTACTACCTCATGGGTGATATCGCTCGTCTCCATTCCGCAGTTATTTCATATGCTCGTGACTTCATGATAGGTCGTGGCTTCACATACTGTGTTCCCCCGTTCATGATTCGTTCCGACGTTGTTACCGGCGTTATGAGCTTTGCTGAAATGGATGCTATGATGTACAAGATTGAAGGCGAAGATCTCTATCTTATCGGTACATCCGAACACTCCATGAT
>CAYTLG010000166.1:0-3881 GCA_964438725.1 uncultured Ruminococcus sp.
CCTTTATTTTGAATAATATATAGTTTAAAAGCCTGACGTAAAAATCAGGCTTTTTCTATTTATACTTTTTGTTGGGAAATAATACCCATGATTGCTTTTCTTATTAGGTCGGCAGGGATAACAGTGAAAGCAAGAACCGCACAGAATGCAAGTTCATCGGCTTTAAGAGGAACACAGCGGAATATTTCTCCTCCGAAATATATTATCAAAAGCTGAACTGCGGCTACAGCAGGCATTATTAAAAGAAACGCTTTGTTTTTAGTAATGCCGAAGAATATGTTTAGCTTTTCTGTTCGTGTGCAAATAGCTATGCCGATTCCCATGAAGATGAACATAGCAAAGAACAGTGTCATGTAGTATGTTTCGTCGCCTGAGAAAATATGTCGTAAATCCTGCGAAGTCAGAAAGAACATTGAGAGAAGAACAGCATAGCCACCGGTCAGAATTATCTCATAAACCATGCAGCGTGTCAAAATGTGTTCGCTTCTTGAGACAGGTGGACGAGACATATATTCATCAAGTGCAGGCTCTCCTGCAAATGCAAGTGACCCAAGTGTATCCATGATCATATTCACCCAAAGCATCTGAATTACAGTGACAGGTGAATCAATGCCAAATGCCGTTCCGAGTACTGAAACACCAACAGCAGCCATATTCATTGTTATCTGAAATGTTATAAATTTCCTTATGCTTGAGAATATAGTTCTTCCAAACAATATGGCTTTGGTGATGGAAACGAAATTATCATCAGTTATAACGATATCTCCGGCTTCACGTGCAATATCACTTCCGCTACCCATTGCAAATCCAACATCAGCTGCCTTTAGTGCGGGAGCGTCATTTATTCCGTCGCCTGTCATTCCAACGATATGTCCACTTGCTTTGGATAGGCGTATAAGTCTGCTTTTGTCTGATGGAGTTGAACGTGCAATGACACGTAATTTTGGCAGAAGCATAGTTAACTCGTTATCGGTCAGTGTGTGTAAATCAGCTCCGTCTATCACCAAAGTGCCGTTAAAGCGTTCATTGGTGTAATGTGATGTTCCGAGGTTTGGTGAATATATCTCACCTTTTTCAAGAATACCGCATTCCTCGGCAATCTTTTTTGCAGTTTCAATATTGTCTCCCGTAATCATAACTACCTGTATTCCTGCTTTGTGACATTCGGATACGGCAGGTATTACCTCATGTCGAATTTCGTCGTGTATAACTATAAGAGATACAAATGACAGCTCAAGTGACGGTGTAAGCCCTTTTTGAAGTTGAGAAAAAACATCAGGTTTGCCTTCCGCTTGAAGAAGTATACGACACGATGCACTTGCACGTGTCTTTATTATGTTTCTGAGACGGTCAAGAACGTCCTTTGTCATTGGATGTATGTCACCGTTTACTGAGATATATGTTGTACAGCATGGAAGAATAAGCTCGGCTGCTCCACGTATGTACAGTCTGTTATTTTTTATTCCTGCCGAATACTTGCGAGAAGAGTCAAACGGAATGTGTGGATAATCATTCGTATGTGAACTTGTTTTGAAGTCAAGAAATATGTTTATCGCTTTCTCGGTGATGTTGCCGACAGATGAGCAGACCTCAGCACCGTTTTTTAGACTTTCCGCAATGTATTTTGATGAACTTTTTGTTGCAGTATAAGTGAAATACTCATTGTTTTCCGCTAATATAATACTTGACACATCCAGCTTGCCTGTCGTAAGAGTTCCTGTTTTATCCGTAAATAAAATGTCGATATTGCCGGCTGTTTCGATTCCAACGAGTCTTCGAACAAGCACACCGGAGTTCATCATTCGTTTCATATTTGATGACAGGACAACAGTTATCATCATTGGAAGCCCCTCGGGAACAGCAACAACAACTATTGAAACTGCCATAGTAAAAGCAGTAATAAATTCGGGAAGAGAATATCTGATATCGCATAGCTTTGCAAAGGCTACAGTGGGGTTCATTCCGGACTCTATCCAAAATGCATCTACGAGATGAACAATAGCAACTACTGCTGCGGAAATATAACCGATTTTTGATATTGTAACAGCCAGTGCGGAAAGTCTGTTTTTCAATGGGCTTACATCATTTTCAATCGATAGTTCTCCGGCGATTTTACCATACATTGTCAAATCACCAATTGCCGTAACGAGAACTGATGAATTTCCCTCAAGCACATGAGAACCACGTAATACAAATCCTGATTCGCCTGTTGCGTTTTCGGGGTATTTGCCTGTCTGCCTGTACAGCTCAAACATATCCGTTGAGAAAGACTTTCTGACACGTCTGCTTTCTCCGGTAAGTGGTGACTCGTCACAAATTACCGAACCGTATAGTATTATTCCATCGGCCGGAACCGTTTCTCCGGGTCTTAAAAGCAGAATATCGTGTTTTACTATATTAGATATAGGGAGCAATATTTCATTACCGTCACGTATCACAGTTGTTGTTGAGTTGTCAAGCCCACTGTACAGTTCATCAAATGCCTTGCCGGACGAATATTCAGATATTGTGGTAACAAGTGATGAGATAAATACCGTTAATGCAATACCTATTGTTTCTGCCCAGTTAATGTGAGACAGAGTGAAAAGAGTATTAATCACTAGAGCAGCTATCAGTATTTTTATTATGGGGTCATTTAGATTTATAAAAAAACACTTAACGAATCCGACTCTTTTCTTTTTTGATATAAGATTGGTTCCATATGTCTTTTGAGACTCTTCGACTTCGTTATCGTTCAATCCGAAACTTGGTGAAGGGAGGGGTAATTTATTTGTATGTTCTCTATGTCCGTGAGCAAGGCGTATGCTTTCGTTCATTTGTACACCATCCAAATATCTATCTTTTTGAATAATCATATTCATGCGAGAGACAATATAATACTTTTTATCTTTCGAGATTAAAGAGTGATAATGTATGGGTATAATTCAAAGATGTTATAATGGCGTGAATTAGAAGCATAATATATTATATTTTGTTTGAAAAGACGAAAAGAAAAGGGTTGACAAAAGAAAAATAAAATGGTATAATCAACTCTTGAACGGGCAAATTATTTCATGCCTGTCTCTCTGCCGTCGAATGATCTGTCGACGGTCTGAAGTCCATAGGGAGGTATAAAACAATGGAAAAGATCATCAACTCTTACGAAACTCTTTATGTTATTGACCCTGATCTTACCGAGGAAGCTACTAAGGCACTTGTTGAAAAATTCAACAAGCTCATCTCGGCAAGCGGTGAAATCGTTGAAACAAACGAATGGGGCAAGCGTAAGCTCGCATATCCCATCAACGATAAAACTGAGGGCTACTACGTACTGGTAAACTTCAAGAGCGAAGGCACTCTTCCTGTTGAACTCGAAAGAATTTTCGGTATCACAGAAGGCATTCTCCGCTCCATCGTTATTCGTCACGAAGACAAGAAAGCGTCAAAGAAAGCAGAAAAGACTGAAGCGTAAGCTGGCTTCACCGTCCTTGGTTTAAGGAGAAATTATGGCTAACTTTAACTTTAACAAGGTTATCCTCGGAGGACGTCTGACGGCTGATCCCGAACTCAAGACCACACCGTCCGGTATTTCCGTGACATCCTTTACCGTTGCGGTAAATAGACGTTACGGCGGTAAAGCGGGCGAAGAGGCACAGGCGGATTTCTTTAACGTTACCGCTTGGCGTCAGACGGCTGAATTTATCACACGCTATTTCAGAAAGGCAAGTTCCATTTGTGTTGTCGGAACAATTCAGACAAGAACATGGATCGACCAACAGGGGCAGAAACGTTTTGCTACCGAAATAGTTGCTGATGAAGCTTACTTTGTTGACGCAAAGAGCGAGAGTCCCATTGCTGTACAGCAGGCAAATGCCATGTATTCACAGCAGGCTCCCTCATAT
>CAYTLG010000167.1:0-3864 GCA_964438725.1 uncultured Ruminococcus sp.
GGAATAGACATACGTGATATTTCACAAGAGTCGCTACGTTCACAGATAGGTGTCGTTTTACAGGAAACATTCTTGTTCTCAGGTTCAATATATGACAACATCAGTTATGCAAAGCCGAGTGCGACACACGATGAAATAATTGCGGCAGCAAAGGCAGCAGGAGCACATAGCTTCATCATGAAACTGCCAAACGCATATAATACAAAGGTCGGGGAAAGAGGTCACAATCTTTCTGGTGGTGAGAGACAACGTATTGCAATTGCACGTGCTCTGCTCCATAATCCTAAAATTCTTATCCTCGATGAAGCTACAGCTTCTCTTGATACACAGACTGAAAAGCAGATTCAGGATGCACTTCAAAAGCTAATTGCAGACAGAACTACACTTGCAATAGCACATAGACTCTCCACTCTAAGAAATGCTACACGACTAATTGTGCTTGATAAAGGTGAACTTGCTGAAGTGGGAACACACGATGAGCTTATCAAAAAACAAGGTATTTACTATGGTCTTGTAATGGCACAAAGACAAATGTCAAAAATGTCACCTAAGAATCAAAGTAAAGATCCAATATCAGCATAAATAATAAAAGAGTTTGAAACCGTAATGTTCGGAATCAAGCTCTTTTATTATTTATTTTGAAGAAGTGTATCTGTCAAGCCAAGCTATGCCGATGTCGAGTGCGTTATAGAGACCGCTTTTCATGCCTTCCTTGATAACCTTTGAACCGCTCGGATCAGTTTCGTTACATTCAAGAAGCTGCACATATATCTGGTCGGGGACCTGATGACCCCTGTACTCTTTCTCAGTCATAATTATCATTTTAATTATATATCTATCGGAGAGGTTGCCATAACAAATGACATTATCTTCTCTTACTAAAGGACGGTTCTTATATATTATAAAATCGCCATCCACTGTGGAAGTTACGTTTTTCTTATCTACCATTCTGTCAGCCATGTACACAATATCCTTTCTCATATTTTTGTAATCAAAGATATTATACAACATAACTATATTTTTGTCAAGTGGAAGCAATGCCATTCGCACAATTATCTGCTGTTATTATCACGCATTTTTATACTTTTTAATTATTTTTTCAAGCGAATTAAGGAATATGTCGGCTTCGTGTTTTGTATTCATATAAGAAAAGCTGAGTCTAACACTTCCGTTTTCGTAGCTTCCCAGAGCTTTGTGAGCGATAGGAGCGCAGTGATATCCCGTTCTTGTACAGATACCATAATCAGCAAGTTCATTGCCTAAATCAGACGGTGATATTCCTATTATATTGAAACTTATTACTGAGCCTGAACAATCACCATATGTTACGACATTGTCAATGTTGGACAATTGCCGATAAATATAATTTGATAGACTTGTCACTCTTTTGGTGATGGCATTAACTCCGATATGATTAATGTAATCAATACCGCCACTGAGTCCTGCAATTGCCGAAAATGGCAAAGTTCCTGCTTCAAGCCTTTCAGGTAAAGAATCCGGCATTCCAATGTCAAGTGAGTTAATGCCTGCACCACCCTCAATTATAGTTGAAAATGTTGCATCATCAGAGGCAATGAGGATACCGACCCCCATTGGCGAAAAAAGTCCTTTATGCCCCGGCATACATAAGACTGTGATTTTTGTATCAGTCATGTTTATGGGAATATGTCCTGCACTTTGAGATGCATCGACAATCAGTCTTAATCCGTGAGATGTGCAAATATTGCTGATTACTGAAAGTTCTGCGACATCGGATGAAATATTTGACTGGTGTGTAAGTATGACAGTTCCTGTTTTGCTATTTATCATACTCTCAAATTCATTTGGATTTTGTGAATCGAAAATGTCTGCGGTGCAAATTCCACGGTTGACAAGTTCCATTAAAGGTCGGTATGAAGCGTTGTGAGCAAAACAGTCGATTAAAACGTGTTCTCCGCTTTTTATAAGACCTTTTATTGCGTAATTCAGCGACTGAGTTGCGTTCATTGTAAAAACAACATTATTTGCATTTGCAGAAAACAAATCAGCGACAGATTTTCGGCAATCGTAAATTATTTCCGACGAACGTTGTGCCAGTTTGTGAGAACTTCTTCCGGGATTGCCGACCAAACGAAATGATTTTTCGACTGCACGTATGACTTCGGGCGGTTTGGGATAACTTGTTGCAGCATTGTCAAAATACACTTGTTTCATTAATACCTCCCGATAATATCGCCATATGAAATTCTTTTTTTGTCGAACACTTCCGTTAGGCGTTGAACATCGGTGCAATTTACTTTCAATCCTATAGAACAACCCCTTTTTGTAAATGATGGATCAATTGAGACAATTTCAGCATCAATTTTTACTTGAACAGCAGCACGTCTTCCTCTTTCTGCTGATGTTCTGCTTTGCATTGCAATGACACAGTCTGACATTTTGTTTTGTCCTTTCAATTTATAGATACTATTACAGTCTATGCCGGTATAGTTTTTTAGTTACAGAGTGACATATTAACTGTAATATAATATAATTATTGTGTATTACGACATTTGTGAGGGAATAATGGAGATTAATGAGATAATAAGGGTAAGAATTATTGACACAAACGAAAACGGTGTTGGAATTGCAAAATTTGACAGAGCAGTTGTGTTTGTGAGAGGTGCTGTGTGTGGAGACATATGTGATGTTAGAATAATATCTCATGAAAAGAATTATTACACTGCTGAGATATATAATATGATTGAAGAATCAGAATACCGCATATTGCCTGACTGTGATAAATTTTCGGAGTGTGGTGGATGTACGCTCTCAAATGTGACATATGAATATGAAAACGAGATAAAAAAGAAATCCATTATGGCAGCATTGAGACGTAATGGACTCGACTACACTATTGTTGAAGATACTGTTTTCTACTCGGAACGCGAACATTATAGAAATAATGTGACTCTGCACTATAATGGAGAGTATTTTGGGTATTATGCAGAAAAGACCAACACACCAACTATATTTGGTGCTTGCCTCTTATGTCCTATTGAATTTTATGCAGTAGCCGACAAGATTAATGCATATGCCGAAATGCTCAAAGGATATAATCCGACAGACGTACATATAAGGAACAATTCAAAAAATGATATTGTAGTATCCCTATATACTCAGGATAATATATCAAATTCGATTAAACATGAATTTGCAGAGAATATAAGGGAAGGTAATGAAGGCATAAAGGACGTCAACTTTGTATGTGCAGGAATTGGTACTACATATATTGAAGATGAAATTGCCGGAGTTAAAATGCGTTTTTCGTCAGAAGCTTTCAGACAGGTGAACACACCTGCATTTGAGGAATTACTGGAAATCGTTTGTGATATTAGCAGAAATTTTGATTTTGAATTTGCAGCTGATCTTTATTGTGGTTCCGGAATTATAGGATTGAAATTAGCAAAGATGTTTCCTGATAGAAAGTTCATTGGAATCGAAATTAATCCCGATTCAATAAGAGACGCAAAATACAATGCAAAGGAAAATAATATTGACAATATTGATTTTTATACAGGTGATTCCGCTAGTCTTCTCGATAGAATCCATGGTAAAGGGTTACCTGAAATGATAACAGTCGATCCACCTAGAGCAGGACTATCTAAAAAGGTATGTTCAGATATTGTTAAAATTGCACCGACTAATTTGATTTATGTATCATGCAATCCACAGACACTTGTGCGTGATTTGAAATATTTCAATGCCAATGGATATGAAATTAAGCGATTTATTCCGGTCAACCTCTTCCCTTTTACAAAACATTGTGAATGTGTGGTTTGGCTCACAAGAAAATAAAATAATGAAAAGAACTTATAACGCCTCTGTACCCGCACTGCTCAAGCT
>CAYTLG010000168.1:0-3740 GCA_964438725.1 uncultured Ruminococcus sp.
GGGTCACGGAGACCGGGGATAGAAGAAACAATTACTTCTTTCCAGTCAGAGCATTTTCCTTTGATGTCGAGATTTGCAGGTACCATTGCAGTATCCTCCCCTATGTATTCATCTATAAATGTTTTTACTGCGTACATTCTGGCATAGTTGCCTTTGTACGCTATGACAATCTTTTTCTTGTCACCATTAACGACAGTTTTTATGGCATATTCGCCTTCTTCAAGAGTGTCGGTTATGGCAATACATTCCTCTCGCTTTGTAGATCCGACGATTATTTCGCAGTCTGCTTCGGAACTAGGGTCAAAGTCGTCGAGCGGTTTAAGCATAACTCCGAGTTTGTCAGAGAAAGCTCTTTTTATACTGAGGATATTATCGCAGGCGGAATTATCCTGGTCTACATTATACGCAAGACGGAATTCGGTATCTCCACCTTTTTCGGCAATAACTATGTCCTCTGCTACCTCCGGTGTATCAACTGACTCTACCGTTGTATCTGTACTATCTTCAACTTCATCACTTCCGCATGAATAAAGTACGGCGGATGTAAGCAGGCAGGTAAGAACAAGAATAAGTGATGTTGATTTTTTTATAATGTTTTTTATCATAATTCAAGTGTGATACCGACTGGATAGTGGTCGGAGAGATATACTCCGTTTTCACAGTCCGTTGCGGTGATTGAGGTTGATTTATCGTACGGAAGGTTTGTGAAGATGTAGTCTATCTTTGAGTGATATTTTTCGGGATTATATGCGTGGAATGAGAACAGGATATCCGCTGTTGCATCGGTGAGCTTGTCTCCGCATCCATCAAAATTGAGAACGGACTTTACAACCTTACTGTCGGGAGTTACGTTGAAGTCACCTGTAAGAATAACAGGCAGAGGACAGGTGTCATAATCAGCTGCGATTCTATTGAGAATGAGCGATATACCCTGAGCCTGTGCGAATGCTCCTTCGTGGTCAAGGTGTGTGTTGTAATGACGGATAAGACGGTTTGACTCAAGGTGTCTGAGTGTGGTGCAGGTGCATATTCTCGGACAGCCACTCTGGTCGGTAGAGAAGCGTGAACCGGGCTTATGCGGTGTGTCTGAGAGCCAGAATGTTTCAAGCTGGATAAGCTCGAACTTGTCTTTTCTGAATGCTACGACGTTGCTTTCATCACCGAGGTCACGACCTCTTCCTGAACCGTAGACATAGTAATCTTTGAGGTTGTCTATGAGCCACTGCTTCATATGCGGAAGAATTTCCTGGAATCCGATAATATCAGCTTCGTATTTTGGAAACTCACGGAGAACGAAATTCTTACGGTTGGAGAACGCATTTATTCCGTCTCCTTTAACGTCAAGTCTGAGATTATATGAAAAAATTTTGATGTTGCTCATATAGTTAGCTCCTTACATAAATTACATTTTTTTGGTTTTATAAATTGTATCACAAATTTCGCTTTAAATCAAGTTGGTTTGTAATAAAAATCACAAATTACATGAAAAAAACCGCTCTCTTTTGCGTAAATATTGAGAAACGGTATTTTCGATATTATCATTCGCCCGTGAGATTGTTATATTCACGTGCTATATGCTGCCATGTCATGCGGTCTGCGTTACCTGTTATCGGAAGCTCTGCCGCCTCTTGAATAATACGCACAGCCTCTGCTGTTCTTCTGTCATATATGCCTGAGAGCGGAACATCGTTGTAATCATATCGCAGCTGCAATGCTCTTAGCATTATCTGCAAGAGAAGCACAGTATCGCTGACCTCACCCTGCGGTGTAACATAAGTTGGGGATGCTCCTATGGGGTCAATAAGAACCTTTTCTCTGAGGCTTACTTCGTAATTATAGCTTGCAACTATTGTGTTCCATGTTGTAAGCTCGGCTTCTCCTGTTACGGGAAGGTTGTTTTTTGCCTGAAAGCTCTTTACTGCAAGCTCTGTTGTAGTATCGCAATTACCTGTTACGTTTGTTTTATAGCTTGGTTCGTCGAGTGCAAATGATAGATATCTCAGCATTTTTTGAAGCTGTTTTATTCTTTCTTCCTTTACAGTTAAGTCGTGTGTCATTTTCTCACCTACCTTATTCTGCACTGAGTGTTCCACCAAACTGTGTCTCTGAACCGTATTGTCCGTCAACTACTGTTCGATATGTTTCGGTTATCGAGTTCCATGTTACCGCTCCGACTACTCCCGTTTCGTCAATTCCGAAGATACGCTGATATGCCCTTACTGCATTTCCGGTTTCGACTCCGTATGCACCGTCAACATTCAGCCTAGGTATATCGGCGTAGACATTTGAGATTCTGTTTAGATAATTTTGAAGTGCGGTTACATCCTCCCCCCTTGAGCCGACACGAAGTACATTTCCCGGATATATCATAGTCGAAGAAGTTATATATCCATCGGGTAGGGAAGAACGCAGACTTTGGAACACGTTAACTATTGAATCCCATGTATTGCTGTCAACTACACCGTTTGTAGTGAGTCCGTATTCGTACTGAAAGCCTCTGACGGATGCTGCGGTACCGCTTCCGAATAATCCATCAATTGCAGGAGAGGGAACAGCATTATTGAACTGTGCTATGAATGCAAGCAATACTTGAAGTTCACGTACCGCTATTCCTGATGCTCCTTCCGAAAGGCGGCCGTTGAATATAAGTGTTGCTTCACTTAGAGACACACCCTCGGAATTTATATCTGACAGTCGTTTTACGGCAGTGTATATTCTGTTTATCGCATACCATGTTGCTTTTCCGACAATTCCATCTGGTGTGAGGTCAAACTGAGTCTGGAATGCTTTTACGGCATTTTCTGTATCAGCCGAAAAAAGTCCGCTGGGGTTTGAAATCTTTGGTATATTGGGATAGTTGCGGGATATTCTGTTTAATCTTATCTGAATCAGGTAAACATCATCTCCGCTTGAGCCTATACTTAACGCTGTTCCCGAATACGACTGCGTGTTGCCTGAAATCGGTACGTTTTCAACAAGCTCTATTTCATCTCCGTAGTAGTATTCGAGTATTTCTATCGGAGAGTAGCCTTGTTCCGCAAGTTCTACGCTGCCCCATTGTGAAACACCGTTGCATTGGACGTTTATTCCGTCGCAGTATACAGCAAATAATGGCTCGACTGAACCTATGCGGCGTATGTATGTGTTGAAAATGTCGTCAACTATCATTGAGATATTCTCAAATATGTCTCGCCCGTTTACAAAAGATTGGTCTATTGATGTAGAATTAGTTATATCAAAATCATATCCACGACTACGATAGTATTCGGTATAGATTCGATTCAAAGTGAAGCTGATTTGTGCGAGAATATTGGCTTTTAGTGCGTTTTCATGCCATGTGGGATATATTTCGCTTGAGGCTACGTTTTTGATGTAATCGGTGAATGTCACTGTTACATTTTTTGCACTTTCTTCGGGTCTGCCGAGGTGTACTGTGATTTTTTCGGGAATTATCGGCAAAATTGCTCCGTTGTTCATGTTCTGTCCTCCCGAATGACTCCGCCTGATACTGTTCCGTTGTTTCGGCTGATTTCGTCACGTGTGTTTCCGCTTGGTGTGAGGCTTCCGTTGGTAGGAGTTTCGTATATCATTATTCTGCCGTTTTCGTCTCCTTCGATGTTCTCCTTTTCACTCATCGGAAGAAGATTGAACGATTGAAGTGAAGTAACTCCTGCAAATACCGGAACTCCGACACTTTCTATCGAATAGTATCCGTCAAATATTACATCAATATTATATAG
>CAYTLG010000169.1:0-3720 GCA_964438725.1 uncultured Ruminococcus sp.
GATACAGACCGTGAAGATTCCCAAGCTCAAGGGTAGTTTTTGTAGTATAAGCTCCAAACGCCTGCATTGTAAGTTTTATTGCTCTCATTCTTCAACCTCCCGAAGAAGCAGCCGAACCGTTTCTGTCACATCATCGTCGGGTCTTTGACCATTTTGAAGTTCGTATAACTCACTGAACACCTCATCCAGATTCAAAGTGTCTGACAGCTTTTCGGTGTACTCATCAATATCCGATAAATCCGCACGTGTACGATAATTATCGTATGCCAGCTGTAAAAGTTTCGGATAAACTATTCTCAGCTTCATTACAGCATCGGTAATATCGTCCTCATCTGTCAAAACAGCTTTGATGTAGTTGTTCTCACCAACGCTTTGACGCATTTCAAGTGAGGTCAGTTCATCATATGTTCCGTGAATCTCACGTAGGTCTGCTGTCGGATGAAGTGCAAGTTTTTCAACGATTACATTACCTTTTTCGCACATTGTCACAAGATTTACGCTTTTTTCAAGCTCGATCTCCGCAAATGAACAACGCACAGCCGAACCCGAATAGCGTATGTTTTCTCCTCCTGCCGAGTGAGCAGTGTGAAGATGACC
Source organism: uncultured Ruminococcus sp. (assembly GCA_964438725.1). Taxonomy (GTDB): domain Bacteria; phylum Bacillota; class Clostridia; order Oscillospirales; family CAG-272; genus UMGS1696. Next base: position 598 of record CAYTLG010000169.1, read on the forward strand.
GAGTGCCGTATAGTCTGCTACCTCAAATACCTCATGTGAGATATATCCTGTACCACCTGCTTCATCGTCGGAGACTGCGTTTCCGGTAAATCCATGTGCAACTATAACATTTCGCTGACTTTGGTCTATATCAGCAAGACTAAGCTGATAACGTATAGCTTCCGTGTAGTTAGTTATATCGCCATCAGCATAATTCGCACACAATGACGGTTTAGCAAACGGCAGCAGAATAAAATTCACATCACCATATTCGTCTGAAAACCTTGCTGTCGTTATCTTTCCGTCAAATGCGGGAGAGAAATACACTCCTGCGTTCTTTAATACATCGGAAAAACAACCGACACGCTCAGGTGAATCATGGTTTCCGCTTATACCCACGACAGCGATACCGTTTTTCACAAGAGAAGATACAAATTCGTCAAATATCTTCACCGAATCGGGAGTAGGATTTGAGCGGTCATAGATATCCCCTGCAATTACGACAGCGGTACAGGAATTATCCACAGCAAGCTGAACTATTTCGTCAAGGATTCCGCTTATAACATCGTTCATTGCCTGTTCGCATATCTTCAAACCTATGTGAAGGTCGGATGTATGGATAAACTTCATCAGAGCTGTACCGTTTTAGCAAGAACTGCTTTTGCTGACACAAATGCGTGAACACCATCGGCATAAGACACGATATTATCCGCTTTTTCGCCTGAAATTTCCGATATAAACGCTTTTATCGGAGTAACTTCACAGTCATCTTTGTATACGAGGCATCCGTCCTCAACTTCATCCGGAATAATTTCACCTGCATGAAGCATTTTCTTTGTTCTTCCGGGGTCAAATGTATCACCATATACACGAATAACTCCGTCTTTCAGCTCCAGTCTTTTTCCTCTTGCATTCAACGCTACTGAAAAATCTTCTCCCTCAACCCCATAGTTTCCGAGAGTGATATTTACTATCGCATTGCATGAGCATACGAGGTCAGCTGTAAAGCAGTCATCCGTACTGTAATCCGCAATTCCAGAAACAAAGCCACGGCTTGAGACAGCATTAACACGCTTTATTTCTCCGAAAAGTGATGTTATCGCAGAGACAATATCAACACCCTTTTCGATAAGTATTCCTCCGCAAAGTTCGCAGTCACGTTTCCAAAACTCAGTCGGAGCAGTTGTAACTCTTTCAAAAGATGCACGGATTATAGGATTTTTGGCCGCAAACTGCTTCATAACACGCATGAGCTTTGAATACATAAGTCTGTCATATACCGCAGTTTTGATTCCTTTTTCCTCAATTTTTGCAAGAATATCGTTATATCTGCCGCCATCACCTGTTACGGGAGACTCTGTAATAAAGCTGATTCCATTTTCAGCCGCACAAAGTATTATTTCATCGGTACAATACGGCGGAGTACAAATAACCGCAGCATCCGGCATAGTTTTTTCAAACATTTCACGATAGTCCGAGTATGCATCACCACCGAATTTTTCAGCAAGTCCTCTTGCTCTTTCGATATTCAGGTCACAGAAACCGCAAATTTCAGTATCTGCGAAAGAAAGCTCATTTGCAATGACACTTCCGCTTTTTCCGCACCCTATGAGAACAGTTTTTATCATGGTAACTCCTTTCAATAACAAAAGCGGACGTGATATGATTCAGTTACCACGCCCGCCGCAGACCGCAAAAGTCCGCTATATTCTGTTAAATTTTATGTTATGCCTGAGCAGCGTCAACGATTTTCGCAAACTTTTCGGGTACAAGAGATGCACCGCCGATAAGACCACCGTCAACATCGAGCTTGGAAAGAAGTTCAGCTGCGTTACCGTCATTCATGCTTCCGCCGTACTGGATGGTGAGAGCTTCAGCAACTTCTTCGTTGTAAAGACCTGCAACAACCTTACGGATGAGAGCACAAACTTCTTCAGCCTGGTCGGGAGTAGCAGTAAGACCTGTACCGATAGCCCAAACAGGTTCGTATGCGATAACAACATTCTTCATCTGTTCAGCAGGAATACCTGCGAGGTCGAGCTTTGTCTGCATAGCAACGATTTCGTCTGTGATACCAGCCTGACGCTGTTCAAGAACTTCACCGAGACAAAGAATTACCTTGAGACCTGCATCAAGAGCAGCACGGGTTCTCTGGTTTACGGTTGTATCAGTTTCACCGAAGTACTGTCTTCTTTCGGAGTGACCGATAATAACGTATTCAACCCCGCATTCGTTGAGCATATCAGCGGAAATTTCGCCTGTGAAAGCACCCTTCTTTTCAAAGTGTACGTTCTGAGCACCGATTTTTACGTTGGTACCCTTAGCAGCTTCAACAGCAGTAGCAATGTCTACGAAAGGTACGCAGAGAACTACTTCACAGCCATTCTTACCCTCTACAAGACGAGCTGTTTCCTTAACAGCAGTCTCAGCAGCGGAGGGAGTCATGTTCATTTTCCAGTTACCGGCAATGATAACCTTACGTGATTCTTTTTTCATTGGATTCGCCTTCTATATATGTTGTAGTATTTTTTAATTATTTGTCGAGGAGGCAAGCAATTCCGGGGAGTTCGAGACCTTCGAGGAATTCGAGAGATGCACCGCCGCCTGTGGAGATGTGAGTCATCTTATCTGCATAACCGAGCTGTTCAACAGCAGCAGCAGAGTCACCACCACCGATGATGGAGATAGCACCGGATTCAGCAACAGCCTTAGCTACGGACTTTGTACCGGAAGCGAAGTTTTCCCATTCGGATACGCCCATAGGACCGTTCCAAACAACAGTACCAGCACCAACAAGAGTCTTGGAGAAGAGTTCCTGAGTCTTGTCACCGATATCGAGACCCATCCAACCGTCCGGAATGGAGTCGGAGTAAATTCTCATGCAGGTTGTATCTTCCTTGTATTCACGACCGATGATGTTGTCAACGGGGAGGAGGAAGGAAACACCCTTTTCCTTAGCCTTCTTCATTGTTTCGAGAGCAACTTCGAGCTTGTCTTCTTCGCAGATGGAAGTACCGATGGAGTTACCCATAGCACGGAAGAATGTGTAAGCCATACCGCCACCGATGATGAGAACGTCAACCTTGTCGATGAGGTTGTTGATAACACCGATCTTATCGGAAACCTTAGCACCACCGAGGATAG
>CAYTLG010000170.1:0-3716 GCA_964438725.1 uncultured Ruminococcus sp.
TCAGCTAACAGTTGATAAGTAAATTAGTTCCTTATCACTGTTAAGCCAAGGGTTTTCGGGATTTTTTATTTGAATATTTTGAGCATTTCGCCGTTCTTGATAACTCCGGTTGAGAGCATTGAAAGAACAGCATCAGCCTTGTAGTCACTGCAAATTCTTACAGCATTGTCGAGGGTAACATATCTGAAGTCCACAGCAACTATATTTTTGAAATATGGCGAGAGAAGAGGTATCATACTGCTTCCGAATGAGTCACGAAAAACAATTATTGTTGCATCATTTACTGCGTTTTCATTTTCAAGGAATATAAGCGGAATAGCACCGCCGAGGAACACATCATACATATCAATACTTGTCTCGGCTTTGTCAACCATGTATAAAGCGTTGCATTCTCCGCCGACAGCACTTACCTTTACAGAATCCGAGCCGTCCCATGTGAGATATACCATGTCTTCAGAATCAAGCCATACAGCGGATTGACCTGCATATACACCATTAAATCCGCTTATTGTGTTTTCGGTATATTCAATGTCGGGAGCAGAATAACCCATTTCTGTAACGATTTTCTGTGCATGAGATGGGAGTTTCTCCTGCCTCCAGTGGCTGTCCGAGTGGTAATAATCCTCAAGCACAAGACAGGGCGATATATCAATCTCCGATGCCTTAGAGATAGAGAAGAATGTCTCGTTCAACTTATTATAGTCAAGTACCGGATGAACACCGTCATTTATATAGTAGTCTTTCTGCGGGATAACGGCGGCATAATAGTTACCACCGAATTTATCTGCTGCATAGTTGAGCTTGTCCGCAGTTTTTTCTACCGCACTGTATTCATATTCATAGTCAAGTGAGGCAAGATATCCTTTGTGTGAGTAGATACCGTTTACATCAAGACGTCCGAATGCCAACTCTGATACGGATGTCACACCACGGAAACCTTCTCTGATCGGAAACTGATCCGAGAGATATTTTTCGATGTTCTGCATATACACTCCGTCCAGTAAGGAATTTGCTGATAATTTGGGGAGTGATGCAAGGTGCCTTCTTTCACTTTCGGAAATATCCTTGTCAGGCAAAATGATGTGTGCAAGCATTAACGAAGCAATTATGAGGCAGAACAGAGCTACTGTTATTTTTTTGAATAATTTAACCATATTACACCATTTCCATAGCAGTCTGTCAGAATCTGAAATACAAGAAAGGATTGTATGAGCCACCGATGATATACGACGTAGCTATGATAAGCACAGAAGCACATACTATCGGAGAAAGCACAGCCTTTACGTTGTCATTTACACGTGAAACGAGCTTTTTGATAAGCGGAGTTGAGCCTATCATAGCAATAATGAGGGTTATAGCGTAGCTCCTGAGATAGTATATCGAGCTTGTATCTGTAAGAGTTGAAAAATCAAACATAGTTACAATTCGTGATGCAAAATCAGCAAGTGATGATGAATCAAACAGAACAAAGCTGATAATTACCGCAATTATCACGTATATATGTCGTACAGCTGAGGGGAGCTTTTCAAAAAATCCGTGAAGGAGCTTTTCGAGGACGAGGAACAGTGCAAAATAAAGTCCCCAGAATACAAAAGTCCATTCAGCACCATGCCAAAGACCTGTAAACATCCATACAACAAGAACATTACGTATCCACTTTATAAAAGATACTCTGTTTCCACCGAGAGGGATGTATACATAATCCCTGAACCATGAGCCGAGCGAGATATGCCAACGTCTCCAAAATTCTGAAATACTTGATGAAATATAGGGATAATTGAAGTTCTCATTGAAGTGGAAGCCGAATACTTGACCAAGACCTATCGCCATATCGGAGTATCCTGAGAAATCATAGTATATCTGCAAGGATGATGACAAGGCATAAACCCATCCGCCGAGCATGGATGTTCCTAGCGAATTACAAAGCTCACCAAGCACATTGGCTATCATGACTTTCTTGAACATTCCTACTGAAAAACGCATGATACCGTTGTAAACAGAATCAATATTGTGTTCACGATGTTTGATAGCCTCATCAACATCAGTATATCTAACAATAGGACCTGCAATAAGCTGTGGGAACAGAGCAACATAAAGAGCAAGGTCAAATGGATTTTTTGCAGCCTTACAGTCATTTCTGTAAACATCCGCAAGATATCCGACTACCTGGAATGTGTAGAACGATATTCCTATCGGGAGAGTCGCACCGGTTTTCGGAATACCGAGACCAGTGAGCGAATTCAGATTAGATATAAGGAAGTCCGCATACTTGAAGTATACCAGCGGAAGAACCGACAGTACAATTGAAAGGACAAATACAGCCTTTCTTTTCTTGCCTGCAAGTGAAGAGAACCACAGAGCCGTCAGATAAGCAATGAGAACCGAAACGAGCATTACTATGATGTTTTTCGGCTCACCCGATGCGTAGAATATCAGCGAAAATACGAGCAGAATGGGATTCCTTAACTTATTCGGGGAGATAAAATACAAAAGCAGGAGAACAGGCAGGAAAAAGTATAAAAAAGGAATACCTGAAAATACCATAATTAGCCAAGTACGTTGACTACGGAGCCGATGTTTGTATATACACCTTCAGCCGCAGTGATTGTAGCATTCATAATAGCGTCAACAGTGTCAGTGTAGCCCATGATGAGAACTACATCGTTGTCGAGAGCAACAGTTGCAACCTTTTCGGCAGAAACGCAGATCCACTTTGCGGGGTTAATACTGCTGCCGAGCTTTTCCTGTATGCCTGCAACGTCAGAACCATCTGTACGGAGCATTACGTAAGAGTATGGGATAGAACCAACACCGGATTCGGAGATGATGATATCATTGATACCTGTTGTGTCGGTGAGACCTGTGTAATACTTTACTGTATCAGTCTGAGTGAGGTCGAGAGCGATTCCGTCAGTGAACATAGGTACGTTGTCAGGGGAGAGGGAGTATACATTAGCGGCAATGAATGCAAGAGCATCGTCTGCGTTTTCTACCTTTTCAACGGCAACGGGAGCGGAAGGTTCTTCTATATTTTCTTCGTATTCTGTATCATCTACAATTCCGTCGCCTTCTTCATCGCCGAGAGTTGAGTCTGTTTCAACTATGGATTCGTTTGAAGTATCAGGCTGAGTTTCGGTTTCTTTGTTCTCGTTGTTAGAGCATGATGTGAGGAGAAGTGCGAGCACGAGTGTTGCAAGAATGATTTTTTTCATTTTTTGTTCCTTTCGGTTGTCTGAATAATATTACTATCCGTTTAATATTATTTTCATTTGTAAAAGAAATATTCATGCCAATAAAAATATTGAATAGGGGCAAGAATTATGATATAATATTTGCGGATGCGATAAAATACCACCGGGGTCACGAAATAATCCTCGGCGGTCGTTACGCATATATAGACGTACAAAGAAAACGATCAGTTCCCAAAAAGTTTGATTGTTTAACAATTGTTTATAAAGTTCACAGGGTATTTACAATGATAACTTATAACGACATTAGAAAAAACGAAAATATTAATACTTACATCAAAAAAGCAGATGAATCACTGCTTGCACTCGGATATACAGAGCATTCTTTCCCTCATGTAACGAGAGTAGCACAGTCAGCAGGTTATATCCTTGAGTCACTTGGATATAATGAACATAGCATTGAGCTTGTGAAAATAGCTGCGTATCTCCACGATATCGGAAACCTTGTAAATCGTCAGGAACACTCAC
>CAYTLG010000171.1:0-3710 GCA_964438725.1 uncultured Ruminococcus sp.
GCGCGCTACCTTGGGGTGGTAGAGGCCGCTGGTTCAAGTCCAGTCACTCAGATTAAACGGAGATTCGATTGAGTCTCCGTTTTTTGTTTAGTATCAAACAATAAAAAACAGACGACTTCTCTTTTATCCGGATAAATCGTCTGTTTTTTGTTATTTTGCAAGCTCTTTATAATTCTTAACGATTATAACAGCGGAAATTACTGCCGTAAGTACATCTGACATGGGCATGGAATAAAGCACACCGTCAAGCCCAAAGAACACGGGAAGGATAAGTGCAAATCCAACACCAAACACAATCTCTCTTACCATAGAAAGCATCGTGGATTCCACAGCTTTTCCCATAGCCTGAAAGAATATGAATGTCGCCTTGTTTATGCACGCAAATATTATCATACAAAGGTATATTCTGAACGCCTTTATAGCAAAGTCCGTGTAATATACGCTTTCGTTCCCTGCTCCGAATATCTGTATCAACAGCTTAGGGAATCCCTCAACTATCACAAACGAAACTGCTCCTACGCAAGCCTCAGCAACCAGAAGCAAAGTAAACAGCTTACGTACACGCTCACGAAGTCCTGCACCCATATTATAGCCGACTATCGGTATGCACCCGCAGCCATACCTATAACAGTGGATATCACTATCTGGAAGAGCATATCATACCGAACGCACCGACTACGACACCGCCGATAATGCTGACGAGGAATGATGTGTGAACGGTTTTGCTTACACCCTCATAATCACGGCTGTCGCAATCTGACCTATGACAGTAGCAACCGTAGCACCCATCACGCTCCACTTGAACACAAAAATAAATATAGGGTCAAGGATAATATTTATAACCGCACCGACAAGAGTAGCAGCCATTGCAAACTTAGGACTGCTGTCCGCACAGAAGTAATATTGTTGAAAAGTCTTGCTTTTATATAAGTATTCCGCTTAGGTGGTCAACTTCATGCTGTATTATCTGTGCTGTCCATCCCTCATATGATTTGATCCTCTGCTTTCCGTCTGTCGTCATGTAGCTGACCTTTATGCTTTTGTATCTCGTGCATTTGCGTGGCTCTCCGAGAAGTGAAAGGCATCCCTCTTCAGCTGAATACTCCACTTTTTTCTGTATTATCTCAGGATTCAGCATTACAGTGTACGCAGGCTTTTTTCCGCTTTCATCAAGAAACGCTATTATCTTCTTTTTCACGCCTATCATATTTGCCGCCATTCCGACGCATTCTTCCTTATGTGCAATCAGTGTGTCAAGCAGGTCGTTTGCAATTTCGCAGTCATCCGTCGTTGCATCCACCGATGGAGCTGAGAGAAAAAGCGGGTCGTGCATTAGCTCTTTTATCATTATTCAGTCCTCTTTTTGATATTTTACCATATCAGTTTATCACACATGAAGTCAATTTTCAAGCAATTCATAGAATATAGTTCTTTTTATACCAATCCTCAACTCTGCTTTATTTCAAACCGACAAAAACCGTGTTTATTACCATTGTTTTTGACAGCATATAATGATATAATTTACATTCAGTAGACTTTTTTATTTTAATTAGCATATCGACAAAACTTACTTAAACAACGGGTACAATAATGAACAACTCTTTAGAAAAAAACAACGAGCAATCAACAGGCTCACTTATATTACAGATAATCAAATTCACAATACCTCTTATCCTGACCGGCGTTCTTCAGCTCCTATACAATGCCGCTGACAGTATCGTTGTAGGTCATTTCGATGGTAAAGATGCTCTTGCCGCAGTAAGCTCGGTCGGTTCTTTGATAAATCTCCTCGTAAATGCATTCATGGGTCTGTCGGTCGGTGCTGCCGTTATTGTTGCTCAGGACTACGGTGCTCGTGATTATGAGGGTGTAAGCAAAACCGTTCACACATCATTCCTCGTCAGCATTATCGGCGGTGTCGTAGTCGGTGCGTTCGGTATGATATGCTCTCGTCAGTTTCTTATATGGATGGACAGCCCAGCAGAAGTTCTTCCTCTCTCAACGCAGTATCTTATGATATACTTTGCGGCAACTCCTGCTAATATGGCATACAACTTCGGTGCCTCTATTCTCCGCTCTGTCGGTGACACAAAACGTCCGCTTATCTTCCTTACGATATCAGGACTTGTAAACGTAATTCTTAACCTCATTCTTGTTATTATATTCCACCTCGGAGTAGTAGGTGTTGCGATTGCTACCATTGCTTCACAGATTCTCTCCGCTATAATGGTAATAATATATATGATGAACTCAAAGGAATGTGTACGCTTCTTCCCAAAAAAGATGAAGGTTCACAAGGACAAGCTCAAGAAGATGCTTTACATAGGACTCCCCGCAGGCTTTCAGGGAACAGTATTCTCCCTTTCAAACGTAGTTATCCAGTCAGCAGTAAACTCCTTTGGTTCTCTTGTAATGGCTGGTAACGGTGCTGCCTCCAGTCTTGAGGGTTTCACTTACACCGCAATGAACTCGGTATATCAGGCTTCTCTTACATTTGTAGGTCAGAATGTCGGTGCAAAAAAGTATAACAGAATCAATCATGTTCAGGTAATATGCCTTATCCTTGTAACCGTCGTTGGTCTCCTTTTCGGTGTCACAACCTACTGCTTCGGCGAACCGCTTCTTTCGATATATCTCCCCGATGACCCTGCCGCCATTCCCTACGGCATTACACGAATGAGCTTTATTGCACTTCCTTATTTCCTCTGTGGTATTATGGAAGTAATGGTAGGTGGTCAGCGTGGAATGGGTATGTCTCTTATTCCGATGATAAACGCACTTGTAGGTTCATGCTTACTCAGAATTGTGTGGATTGCCACTGTATTCGCAGCAAATCCGACACTGTTCACACTGTATATTTCCTACCCCATTTCGTGGGCAGTTACGACGGTTGCACATACGATATTCTACTTCGTAAAGCTCCATTCATTGAAAAAGCAAGCCGGACTTACAAAATAACAGAACAAAAATCGCTCGGACAACAAAAAAGTTCGTGCGATTTTTTATATTATGACGCAAAAAACGCCCGAAAAACTAATCATTCTTCGGACGTTTTATTTTGTATTAATTACTGGGGTTTGTAGCTGCCCTTGAGAGAAACTACGCGGTTGAATGTGTTTTCGTTCTTTGTATCCTTTGAGAAGTAGCCGATTCTTACGAACTGGAACTTTTCTCCGGGCTTTGCTTCAGCGAGAGCAGGTTCAATCTTTGCGTTCTCAATCTTAACAGCGGATTCTGGGTTGAGGAAGTCGATGTAGCTCTTTCCTTCGGGGAGGTCGTTCATGTTTTCCTCTGTGAAGAGACGGTCGTACATTACAACTGTGGTATCTTCCGCATACTTTGCACTGAGCCAATGGATAGTTCCCTTAACTTTTCTGTCTGTGGGAGCATCTGTGCCTGTTACAAGGTCTGCTGTTGCGTGAATTTCCTTAACTGTGCCGTCTTCATTTGTGATTATCTCACCGCACTTGATAATATATGAGCCCATGAGACGAACTTCTCCGTCGGGCTTGAGTCTGAAGAACTTCGGCGGAGGAACAAGTGCAAAGTCATCGGCATCAATATAAACCTCACGAGTGAACGGAATCTTTCTTGTGCCGGCTTCGGGGTCGTTCGGGTTGTTCTGCATATCGAAGTATTCTACCTTATCCTCAGGATAGTTGTCTATAAAAACCTTGATGGGCTTGAGAATAACGAATCTACGCTGTGCA
>CAYTLG010000172.1:0-3704 GCA_964438725.1 uncultured Ruminococcus sp.
AAGAAACTGTTAAGGAAAGAGTCCTTGAGATGACCATTGAGGAGCTTGACATGTCCGTACGTAGCTTCAACTGCCTTAAGCGTGCGAACATCGATACCGTTGAAGATTTGATCAACAAGACTGAGGAACAAATGATGAAAGTTCGTAACCTCGGTAAGAAATCGCTCGAAGAAGTTATCCAGAAGCTCCATTCCCTCGGACTTGACCTCAAGAAGGATGATGAATAATTTCAGGAAAATCTCCTGAATTGCATCTTCACTCGAGGTTATCGGGTGTAGCTTTGTGTTCTGCGGTCATTTTTAAAAGCAGGACGCAGGATAACAAAATAAATTTCACAATCTAACAATTTTATTGATACAGGTCGCTCGCTCATGTGGGTGACACCAGTTTTGCAAAAGGAGGACATGGATCATGCCCGGTACCAGAAAACTCGGCAGACCGACAGCACACAGAAATGCTATGCTTCGTGGTATGGTAACATATCTCATTGAAAACGGTTCAATTGAGACAACAGTTACAAGAGCCAAGGAAGTACGCTCTCTCGCCGAAAAGATGATAACCCTTGGCAAAAAGAATACTCTCGCAAGCCGCCGTCAGGCTCTTGCATTCATCACCAAGGAAGACGTTGTTAAGAAGCTCTTTGATGAGGTTGCTCCCGCTTACGCTGATAGAAACGGTGGTTACACTCAGATTTTCAAGCTCGGTCCGCGTCGCGGTGACGCTGCTGAAATGGCTATCATTAAGCTCATCGACGCAGATAAGAAGGCTGAATAATTTCACAGTATCACATCTTTGATAAAGTGATATAAAAAATCCCGCATAAGTTCGTTTCATTCCGAAATGACTTGTGCGGTTTTTTGTATATAAATTGTGAATTTAGATGCTTTCACTTGACTTTTTTGTCAAATTAGTATATAATCAATATATTAATCTAAGGTATGATAGGTATTTTTTCAACTATTTTCAACGATACGAAAGGATATCCCGTTTTCGGGAGCATTTATAAAATGAAAAAGACTTTTTCCGTACTTCAGGCAGCTCTTCTTGTCGGTGTAGCTGTCTTTACTCCATTACTTATGACCTCATGCTCAAGTGAGGATTCCATTCTTAAAAATGCTACCGAGATAACACTTAACGGTGCAACTGCCGAGTGTTCTGCCGAATCCGTATACATAAACGAAGATAATAAAATCACCATCACCAAAGCAGGCAAGTACAATATTACAGGTACACTTGATGATGGTCAGATTTACGTTGATTGCGTGGATGCCGGTCAGCTCGATATCATACTCAATAACGCAAATATAACAAATAATGACGGCTCCTGCATTGTTATAAAGAACGCAACAGATGCCTACATTACCCTCTACGAAGACACCGTAAACACGCTTACAGACGGCTCCGTCTACACATTCGAGAAGCCCGGTGATGACGAACCCGATGCAGTAGTTTTCTGTAAAGAAGACCTCACCATAAACGGTACTGGTAAGCTCGTAGTAAACGGTAACTATGCCGGCGGTATCTACTCCAAGGACGGTCTTTCCATTGATGAAGGCGAGTTTGAAATCACCACAGTATCTCACGGTATCAAGGGTAAGGACTACCTCAAGATAAACGGCGGTACATTTAATATTCACGCTATCGGAGACGGTATCAAATCAAACAATACCGAAAGTGAGCTTGTCGGTTACGTTGAGATAAACGGTGGAGACATTAATATCTACTCCGAGGATGAAGCGGTTCAGGCAGTATCCAAGGTTTCTGTAAACGGTGGTACACTCACTGTGAACTCCATTAACAATGGTATCAAGTGTGCAGGTGAGATTGCGTTTAACGGCGGTACAGTTACCATAGACGTTCAGGATAACTCTCTCGACGCTGCTCTTGTTACCAGAAACGAGGCTTGCACTGTAACAGTTGACGGTGCCCCTTACGTTGGCTGATAAACTTTGACAATATATGAAGGCTGACACGGCAAAGCTGCGACCCTTATTCGACTGAAAATCAGCATATGGGCGTAAGACAACACGTGACAGCCTTTTTTCTTTAAATTTTAGCAGACGAGGGTTTGGGGTGCTACAAAATATTTTGTTAATAAAATGTAAACTCTCCAAAAAACACTTGATTTTTTCCTCAGATGGGATTAAAATATGAGCATAAGGTTAGCAGTCAACCGAATCGAGTGCTAAACCCACTAAACAGTTAAAAACATCTTAGATATAGAAAAAGAAGGAGTTATTATTATGACACTCAGACCTCTTGCAGACAGAGTTGTAGTTAAACTCGTAGAAGCTGAAGAAACCACAAAGACAGGTATCGTTCTTCCCGGTGCAGCTAAGGAAAAGCCCCAGGTTGCAGAAGTAATCGCAGTAGGCCCCGGCGGAGTTGTTGACGGTAAGGAAGTTGTTATGACCGTTAAGGTTGGCGATAAGGTTATTACTTCCAAGTACGCCGGCACAGAAGTTAAGTGCGATGGCGTTGAATACAACATCGTAAGACAGAACGACATTCTCGCAATCGTTGAGTAATTTGTAAAAATTGTAAATAAATCGAAGGAGATGTATATATAATGGCTAAGGATATTCTTTACGGAATCGAAGCAAGAGACGCTCTCATCAGAGGTGTTGATAAGCTTGCTAATACAGTTAAAATCACAATGGGTCCTAAGGGCAGAAACGTAGTTCTCGATAAGAAGTACGGCACTCCCCTTATCACAAACGACGGCGTTACAATCGCTAAGGAAATCGAACTCGAAGACGGTGCTGAAAACATGGGTGCTCAGCTCGTTCGTGAAGTTGCTACAAAGACAAACGATGCTGCCGGTGACGGTACAACAACCGCTACACTTCTCGCTCAGGCTTTCATCCACGAAGGTATGAAGAACGTAGCCGCCGGTGCTAATCCGATGGTTATCCGTAAGGGTATCCAGAAGGCTGTTGATACAGCAGTAGCTTCCCTCAAGGCTGCCTCCAAGCCCGTAAGCGGTAAGGAAGACATCGCAAGAGTTGGTACAATTTCCGCAGGCGACGAAGTTATCGGTACTCTCATCGCTGATGCTATGGAAAAGGTTACAGCTGACGGCGTTATCACTGTTGAAGAATCCAAGTCCGCTGAAACATACAGCGAAGTTGTAGAAGGTATGCAGTTCGACCGTGGTTACCTCTCTCCATACATGGCAACAGATACAGATAAGATGGAAGCTGTTCTCGATGACGCTCTCATCCTCATCACAGATAAGAAGATTTCCAATGTACAGGACATTCTTCCCCTTCTCGAACAGATCGTTCAGTCCGGTAAGAAGCTCCTCATTATCGCAGAAGACGTTGAAGGCGAAGCTCTCACAACTCTCGTACTTAACAAGCTCCGTGGTACATTCACTGTAGTTGCAGTTAAGGCTCCCGGATTCGGTGACAGACGTAAGGAAATGCTCCGTGACATCGCTATTCTCACAGGCGGCGAAGTAATCTGCGACGAACTCGGTCTCGACCTCAAGGAAACCACAGTAGACCAGCTCGGTCATGCTCGTCAGGTTAAGGTTAATAAGGACAACACTATCATCGTAGGCGGTGACGGTGACAGCGAAGCTATTAAGGCTCGTATCTCCCAGATTAAGACTGCTATCGAAACAACAACATCCGACTTCGACCGTGAAAAGCTTCAGGAAAGACTTGCAAAGCTCTCCGGCGGTGTTGCTGTAATCAAGG
>CAYTLG010000173.1:0-3701 GCA_964438725.1 uncultured Ruminococcus sp.
AGTCACAACTGTCCTTTGAGTATGTGCCTGCATCTTCTACATTGTAACCATCATCCTTGAGAAACTGTACAAGAGTATTTTTGAGTTCAAAACCTGCGTGATCCGATGCCATTACTATCTTTTTCATGATTACACCTACTTAAATTTATTTTTGTTGTTCTGCGAGACGTTCTTCACGTTCTCTTTCTGCTTGAGATTTTTTGAGATATACCGGCACAAGTTCACAATCGTTGAAGTGGACCTTGTTATCTGCATGAGTATATTTTGAAAATGCCACGATAGCTGCTCCGAAAGCCGGGTCTGAAATTGCTATATCAGTTTCTATACCGTTTTCGGCAGATACTTTTGCTATCTTCTCTGCTCCGTCACCTGTGAGTATTATCTTTTTCTTATCGGAATTTTCTTTTATCGTTGTGAGAATTTCGTCGGTTTCGAACTGACCTTCAACGGAGAGTTTAGTCACCGTATTGCTTGATATATAGCTTGCGTTATAGAAAGTTCCACGACGTGCATCTATTAGCGGAAGTATCAAACCTTTGCTCCCTTTTGCTCCGAATGCAAGAGCATCCAGTGAAGACACACCAACACATGGTTTTAAGTCAACCATTGCAAAACCTTTAATGACACTTACACCGATTCTGATACCGGTAAAAGAGCCGGGACCAATCGTTGCCGCGTACAAATCGATATCTTCAAATGTAAGACTGGACAGTTTGAGTGCCGAATCTATCATTCTTGTAAGTGTAGTCGTATGGCTGGGTGCTTCATACGAATACGATAACACAGATTTAGCTTCTGTTTCGCTCTTTATTTCGGCTATCGAGACATATGCGGTTTTAGATGATGTATCAACTGCCAAAATCTTCATTCCTGTACCCCACTTCCGATTTGTGACACAAGTTCTTTTTCAATACTATTTTTAGCTTCTATTGTAACTTTTCTGGAACTTTCTTCAAGTTTTTCTATTTTGACTTTAATATTGTTGTCAGGGAGTTCAGCACCGAGGTTTTCGCTCCATTCAGCAATACAGTTTCCACTGTCTACATATTCATCAAAACCAAAACCATCAAGTTCTTCGCTATCCTTTATTCGATATAAGTCAAAATGGAATAAAGGAGTCTTTCCTCGACGATATTCGTTTACGATTGTAAATGTCGGGCTTTTTACACGGCTTGTCGGAGATAAAACAGAAGCAAGTCCCCTCACGAAAACTGTCTTTCCCGCTCCGAGGTCACCATACATTGCTATAAAGAACTTTTCATCGCTTTTATCGAGAATACTTCCAAGAGTTCTGCCAATAAGATCAGTACGTTCAGAAGAATTAGAAATAAATACTACCATAATTTACTTATATCAGAACAAACCGATTATCTTGCCGTTCTCGTCAACATCAATTGAATTTGCGGCTGGAACTTTAGGAAGACCGGGCATTGTCAGTATGCTACCTGTGAGAACTACAACAAATCCTGCACCAGCAGAGAGTTTGACATCACGTACAGTTATCTCAAATTCTGAAGGACGACCCAACTTTGTCTGATCATCGGAAAATGAGTACTGAGTTTTAGCCATACATACCGGGAACTTCTTGTATTTTTCGTCGAGTTTTTCGATTTCTGCAATAGCTTTCTTAGCAGCAGTTTCAAATACAACTCCATCAGCACCATAGATATTCTTTGCGATTGTTGTGATTTTATCTGCGATAGACATATCATCTGGATAGAGAAGTTTGAATTCTGATTCCTTATTGCAAGCAGCCACTACCTTTTCAGCGAGGTCAATACCACCTTCGCTACCCTTAGCAAACACTTCGGAGAGAGTGAAATCAGCTCCGTTTTTCTCACAAATCTGGCGTAATGCCTCAAGTTCAGCATCTGTATCTGTATCAAAACGGTTGATTGCAACTACTACCGGGATTCCATAAAGCTGAATATTCTCGATATGCTTTTCGAGGTTTACGCTTCCCTTGATAAGAGCTTCAACATTTTCGGACTTAAGCTCAGTCTTAGGAACGCCACCATTATATTTAAGAGCACGTACCGTTGCAACAAGAACGACTGCTGAAGGTTTAAGACCTGCATATCTGCACTTGATATCGAAGAACTTTTCGGCACCAAGGTCTGCGCCAAAGCCTGCTTCAGTAACTGTGTAATCTGCCATCTTGAGAGCAAGTTTTGTTGCACTTACAGAATTACATCCATGAGCGATATTAGCAAAAGGACCACCATGGATAAGTGCAGGTGTGTGTTCATAGGTCTGTACAAGGTTCGGCTTTATTGCATCTTTGAGAAGTGCTGTCATAGCCCCGTTTGCCTTTATATCACGAGCGTATACGGGAGCACCGTTTCTTGTGTATGCAACAAGGATATCGCCAAGTCTGTTCTTGAGATCGTTAAGATCCTTAGCAAGACAAAGTATTGCCATAACTTCAGAAGCTACTGTTATCATGAAGTGGTCTTCACGCGGAATACCATCTGTCTTGCCACCGAGACCGACAACAATATTTCTGAGAGCACGGTCATTTGTATCGGTAACACGTGAGAAAAGAATACGGCGTGTGTCGATATCAAGTTCATTGCCCTGCTGAATATGGTTATCAATCATTGCACAAAGCAGATTGTTTGCCGCTGTAATTGCGTGGAAGTCACCTGTGAAGTGGAGATTAATATCCTCCATAGGAAGAACCTGAGAATATCCACCACCTGCAGCACCACCTTTGAGTCCGAAAACAGGTCCGAGTGACGGTTCTCTAAGTGCAATAACCGCTTTTTTGCCAATCTTTGAAAGAGCCATTCCCAATCCGATTGTAGTTGTTGTTTTGCCTTCGCCAGCAGGAGTGGGATTGATTGCTGTTACAAGGATAAGCTTGCCATCGGGTTTGTTCTTTAGTCTTTCAGCACATTCGTATGAGATTTTAGCTTTATACTTTCCGTAGAGTTCAAGTTCATCATCGAGTATGTCGAGCTGTTTTGCTATCTCTCCAATGGGTTTAAGTGTGGCACCCTGAGCTATTTCAATATCAGTAAGCATGTTTATTCCTCTCGTGTATCGAATTTGTAATAATTATAGCACATATATCGTTGTAAATCAATCCGATTTTGTGAATATACAAATTTGAAATGACAAAAATCAATAAAAAAAGCAAGTCCTAAACGACTTGCTGATTTTCCCCGCCCTGAGGGATTTGAACCCTCGACCATCGGAATCGGAATCCGGTACTCTATCCGGGCTGAGCTAAGGGCGGTTCTCTGCCGACATACGCTATTCATTCGCATGATAACAAATATATTATAGCATAATCAGCAGAAAAAGTAAAGTATTTTTTCATTTTTAAATGCGACGTGCTATTTGAACTCTAAGACGCTCTATTATCCTTTTTTCAAGCCTTGATATATACGATTGAGATATTCCAAGTTTGTCTGCAACCTCTTTTTGAGTTAGTTCTCGCTTTCCGCTAAGTCCGTAACGCAGTTCTATTATTTCACGCTCACGTTCTTCCAAACCTGCTACTGCTTCATGTATTGTTTTTTCATCCTCCATTCGTTCAAGCTCACGTCCGACTGGTTCTTCATTTGATTCAAGAACATCTGAAAGTAAAAGCTCGTTCCCATCCCAATCGGTATTCAGCGGTTCATCTATTGAAATATCTCCTTTGTGTGGAGCATTTTTCCTTATGTACATAAGTATTTCGTTTTCAATACATC
>CAYTLG010000174.1:0-3659 GCA_964438725.1 uncultured Ruminococcus sp.
TTTCGGCATAACTGTGCATAAACTATTCAAAGATTAATATTCAACGCAAATAACAAGGAGTATGTTTATGAACAAGAAAGTCATATTCAAGGGTTCTGCCACCGCACTTGTAACTCCATTTAATTCAGATGGCAATATCGACTTCATATCATTCGGCAAAATGATAGACCGTCAGATTGATGCAAATACGGATGCATTAGTAGTATGCGGAACGACAGGCGAAGGTGCTACTCTGTCCGATGACGAACGAAAAAATCTAATCTCTTTTGCCGTAAGCTACACACACGGTAGAATCCCTGTTATAGCCGGCACAGGTTCTAACAATGGAAGATATGCAGTGGAACTGTCACGCTTTGCGGCGAGTGAAGGTGTTGATGGCATACTTGTAGTGACACCGTATTATAATAAAACCTCTGAAAACGGACTTATTAAGTATTTCCTTGATATCGCTGATAATGCAGATGTACCTATAATTCTGTACAATGTCCCCTCTCGCACAGGATGCAGCATAACATTACCGGTATATCGTAGATTGTCGGAACACGAGAATATAGTCGGTGTCAAGGAAGCATCAGGAAACATATCCTCAGCCGTTCAAATAGTATCTGACTTATCGGAAAGTTTAGTATTATATTCCGGATGTGATGAAATTACACTACCAATTTTGTCACTTGGAGGATATGGAGTTATATCTGTCATTTCCAATATAATGCCATATGAAGTTCATTCAATGTGTCAAGGCTATTTTAATGGAAACTCCACTCATGCGCAAGAAATCCAATTAAAACTTGTACCACTGATAAATGCTTTGTTCAGTGAAGTGAATCCTATACCTATAAAAACAGCTTGTGCAGAACTTGAACTTTGTAGTGATGTCATGCGTTCACCGCTATGTAAAATGAATATAGAAAAGAAAAAACTCCTTTTAGATTTATTGAGGGAGTATGGATTAACAAAATAAAGGAGACAAAAAATGCTTATTCCAGGTCTTGTATCAGTAACATTTCGTCAGTTAAATCAAAACGAGATTGGGACATTAATGCAGAAGGCTGACCTTAAGGCAATCGAATGGGGCGGTGACGTGCATATTCCTATTGGAAGTGACGAAGAAACCGTTGAGAATTCTTTTAATAATGCGTTCTGTTTATCCGAAAGAGGTCATTTTTACATCGCCTCATTTGGTTCATATTATCGCTGTGAAGGATACCCAGAAGCGACGATATATGCCGCAGAAGCATTGAACGCACCTAATATTCGTGTATGGGCAGGCACACGACCTTCTGCCAATGCGGATGCACGATATAGAAAGCTCGTAGTTGAAAGCATACAGGAACTTTGCGATAATGTCGCCTCGAAAGGAATGACTGTTTCTACCGAATTTCATGGTGGAACATTAACTGATGATGTTGACAGTGCTTTAAAGCTCATATCAGACGTTGAACGTAACAATTTCTGCACATACTGGCAGCCTAATCAATACCGTGATGAAGAGTACAACATAAAATCATTAAATGCCGTTCTTCCATATGTATCCAATGTACACGTATTCGCATGGGATGCTGCGAACCGCTATCCTCTTTCAGACGGTGAAAAAAGCTGGCGTAAGTATATTGATATACTTTCAAAAAGTGGCAACACCCACCACATGCTTCTTGAATTTGTGAAAGACGATTCCATTGAACAATTCTATGAAGATGCGGAAACACTTAAAAATTGGCTCAGATGAGGTAATTAAATGAGCAAATTTTCAGAAAAACTAAGAGCTAAAATTGGCAGCAACTCATCGGTAATACGTATCTCTGAATATTATGATGGTGTTATCGAAACAGATGAATATATGAGATTGAGCCGAAACCAAAACGTATATTCCGTCGCAAAACTCTTCACTGTAACTGCCATTGGACTTTTATGTGACAGAGGTCTTATTAATCTCAACGACAAAACGTGTGACATTCTTTCTGATGATATCCCGACACAAGGAATGGACAGTAGATGGAAAGATGTTACCATATGAAATGGCTTTGAAACATCGTATCGTGGTTCCAAACGGATTTCTTGACATTGATACTACCCGCTCATCGGTATTTGGTGAAGATTATCTCAAGTATATGTTGACTTACCCTCTTGAATATACTCCAAACACCGACAGTAAATATTCAGACGGTGCTTATTATCTTCTCGCAAGAGTAGTTGAAAAAATTTGTGGATGCACTCTCGAAAACTATCTATGGGAAAAAATATTGAAAGAGTTGAATTATCAGGAAATTGCATGGAGTCATTGTCCTATGGGTCATGTCATGGGAGCAACAGGGCTATATATTTACTCAGAAGACATGGTGAAACTTGGTATTATCTACTTAAACAAAGGTATATACAACGGCAAACGTATACTGTCAGAAGATTGGTGCAATCAGGCAGTTGATAGAAATTACTCACTTGCATGGGATGAAACACACACTATTTACTCGAAAGGTGGAATGTACTGACAGAAGCTCTTCGTAGTACCTTCTCAAAATCGTGTTGTTGCCATCCAGAGTTTTGGTGCAGACACTAGACTTATTGAAAATTTCATACTAAATTACGCAGAATAAAAAATCGCTCTCACATCAGCAACTACGACCATATATCATGGGAAATGTCTGATTATGAGAGCGATTTTTTATATCCCGGTATTAACTTTATTTTACCTTATCTATCTGAAATTGAGCTTATTATATACCTATTATACAGTTTCCACATCTCTTCAGTCAAATCACAATGCCCTCTGTCCGGAACTGCATGATAAATGACCTCGTGCTTTTCTTTCATTCTTTCAACAAATCTATCACTGTGCTTTTGTTTATTAACGGCTTTATCTTCAAGACAATGGAAAATGTAATACTTTGATTCAATTGGCATTTTATCAACCAAATCAAAAGGAGATGCTGATTTTAAAGCTTCCTGCATACTACCATCATAATTATAGAATGCACTGTACAATGTTCTTGGCAAATCAGAGCGTTCTGTATAATGGTATGGCAAATCACAAACTGGACAATTTGCAACACAAGCCACAGGGGTACGCTTAGCATATACCATATATACCAATGCAGAAAGACCACCCATACTTCCACCGGTTGAAACAATCGGTAAATCATCTGGCAAAGCATATTCTTCAAACAAAACGTCAATTATTTCATCTGTATATGATACATTCTGCTTGTTTTGCCATGCCCACGGATTCTGATACGGCACAACATAAAGTATTCCCTCTTCAGCAAATCTTTTGCCATCTTCCGTTTCCTCGAAAAACATGGAATCTCCACCTAACCCAAAGAAAGAAACAGCGATACCTTTGATTGGTTTTTTGCAAATCTGATTGTTACAGTATGCAAAACTACGTAAATTTTCAGCATTAATTATTCTTTCCATATTACCTTCTCCTAATTTAGTAATTTACAGTTTGAAATGGTCAATATATTATTTTTGCATCAATTCACTTTTATTTGTTAACTTATAGCATATTTTCTCGCTAAAGTCAAGTATTATTTGCTATTTTTCAAAAGAAAAAGACACCGGCTTCGATACGCATTGTATCAAAACCAGTGTCCATTAAGTATGGAGACGAGGGGAATCGAACCCCTGTCCGAAAACCTATCCACACAACCTGCTCCGGGTGC
>CAYTLG010000175.1:0-3640 GCA_964438725.1 uncultured Ruminococcus sp.
ATTCTACCGAGTGTTCCCTCACCTACCGGAACAGAAATAGGTCTGCCGGTATCCACAGCCATCATTCCTCGTGACATACCGTCGGTGGGTCCCATCGATATACAACGTACTTCACCGTTTCCGAGATGCTGAAGAACCTCAGTTGTATACACATTATCACCGTTAATTATCTCAACGGCGTGAAAGATATCGGGAAGTGTTATTGAATTAAAACGTATATCAACGACAGGTCCCGTTATCCTTGTGATTATTCCTTTTGAATCTGTTGACATTTTTATTACCGTAAATTTCTATAAAATCTTACCCTTCTTCGGGAGAGTAGGTTTCGATAACACTTGCTGTTACCTCACTCTGTCTCTTTCGGCTTATTTCAAGTTCAAGTGCGGCAACGCTTTCCTTTACGTTATCCGTAGCTTCACGCATTGCCATCATTGTAGCCGCCTGTGCTCCCGTTGCCGCATCGAGTACAGTTGAGTATATCTGACAATCTATACATGATATGCAGGCATTCTTCATAACGGTCTCACGGTCGGGAATGTATATCACATCATCCGATGAAGCGGAAGCCTCAGTTTTTTCAAGCGGAAGTATCTGCTTTTTGGTTGGTATCTGAGTAAGCATATTCTGAAAATGCTGGTACACAAAGTTAACCGCTGAGAAAGAACCATCGGATATACCGCTTCTGAGATATTCGCAAAGCTCGGTACACTCATCAAATGTAGGAACATCATGCAAAGCAAATTCACGCTCTGTATTTTCACCATGCTCCGCAAAATGAGCTGCCGCTATTCTTCCGCATACTACAAGACGGTATTTTTTCCCGTTCTTTTTGTATTCGTCAAGGCATTCCTCGACAAATGTGAGAAGAAGGGAGTTATATCCTCCGCAAAGTCCTCTGTTAGATGAAATTACTACCACACATTCGGGAGCGGTTTCATCCTTTACGGGAAGTGCGTCGGATAATGCCTCACCGAACGATGAGATAACGCTCTCGCAAGCTGAGGCATACTTCATATACGAGGCATACACCGCATTCACCCTTGAAAATTTCGCAGATGATACGGTTTTCATCGCACCTGCAAGCTGTCCTGTTGTGTTGACGCTTTTCAGGTGATTTTTCAGTTCACGCATTCCTGCCATTTTCAGCCCTCAGCTTTCGTCATAGCAGAAAGTGCATCCTTAACTCGTGCGATAAGCTCAGGTGACATTTTGCTGCCACTCCTCAGCTCTTCAACGATATCTTCATGTTCGGTTTCAAACCAGCTGTAAATCTCACGCTCGAAGTCTGCCATGTCCTCCTGCGGTACAGAAGCAGCATAACCCTCGGAAACTGCAAAGATAGTAACTACCTGCTGCCAGTCCTCAAGAGGTGCAAATCTTCCCTGTCTGAGAGTTGCCATCATCTTCTTACCTGAGTCGAGAACTGCCTTTGTTTCAGCATCAAGGTCGGAGCCGAACTGTGCAAAGCCTGCAAGCTCTCTATACTGTGCAAGACGCATTCTCAGGCTTGCGGAAACCTGCTTCATAACCTTGGTCTGAGCCGCACTGCCGACACGGGATACGGAAAGACCTACGTTTACTGCCGGTCTCTGTCCTTCGTTGAACAGCTCTGTTTCAAGGAATATCTGACCGTCTGTAATAGAAATTACGTTGGTCGGGATGTATGCTGAAATGTCTCCTGCCTGCGTTTCAATAATGGGAAGTGCAGTCATAGAACCTCCGCCGAGTTCATCAGAAAGCTGTGCGGCACGTTCAAGCAGTCTTGAGTGGAGATAGAATACGTCTCCGGGGTATGCTTCACGTCCTGATGGTCTATGGAGAAGAAGTGAAAGCTCTCTGTATGCAACGGCGTGCTTTGAAAGGTCATCGTAGCATATGAGAACATCACGACCTGAATACATAAAGTACTCAGCCATAGCAGCTCCTGCGAACGGTGCGATATACTGAAGTGAGGCAGAGCTTGAAGCAGGAGCACAGACGATTGTAGTATAATCCATTGCTCCGTGACTTTCGAGCTTTTCAACGACTTCGGCAATTGTAGTATCTTTCTGACCTATCGCAACGTAGATACAAGCTGTATTCTTACCACGCTGATTTATGATAGTGTCGAGTACAATTGAGGTCTTACCTGTCTGACGGTCACCGATAATAAGCTCACGCTGACCTTTTCCTATCGGTACAAGTGCATCTATTGCCTTTATACCTGTGTGCATAGAACGATTTACAGCACCTCTGTCTGGAATAGTAGGAGCCTGGCATTCTATCGGACGTTTTTCCTTTGTCCAGATTCTGCCTCTGCCGTCCAGTGCGTGTCCAAGCGGGTCTACAACTCGTCCGAGAAGTTCTTCGCCTACGGGAACACTTGCTATTCTTCCGACACGTCTTACACGGCTGCCCGCTTCGATGTGTTCATAGCTTCCGTAAACGATACAACCGATTTTATCAGGCTCAATATCGAGTACCATACCACGTTCACCGCAGTCAAACTCGATAACTTCGCCGTACATGATATCCGCAAGACCGTCAAGCCAGCAGATACCATCGGAAATGCTTATTACTCGACCGAGCTGGAATTCCTGAATCTCAGTATCCATTGAAGAAATTCCCTCAAAAACGTCTGCGATTATCTCTTCGGGAGTTTCATCACCACGGAGGGGACGCTTTTCGAGAGTTTTCTGAAGGTTATAGAGGTGATTTGTTACTGTTGAATCGTAAACTGTATCACCAATACGGAGTCTGAGACCGCCGATAAGCTCCTCATCTACTCTGACCCACAATGAAGTTCTTCCATGAACCTGTGAAACGAGCTGTTTTGTTCTCTCATCAACAATTTTTACAATGTCATCGGGAAGAGGTTCTGCTGAGGTAAGTGTTACATACAGAACTTCATGATTATTGAGGTATGCGATGTCACCTGGAGTGAGCTTTATTTTGGCGAGAATTTTTTCAGCCATTGTAATGAGCTTGTTATGCAGCTCTGTATGGTACGGCTCTTCTTTAAGGAGTGTGATTATTCTGTCTCTTACTTCTTTGACAAGCTCGGTTCTTTTTACGGACACAACGTCATAGCACATCTCCAGTATCTCTGCATCACAATGCTTTTTGATACTTGCTATTCTTTCGTCACGTTCGTTTTCTATCTGTTCGAGCTTTTTCTTTGCCGCACCTGTTATCTCACCGTCGGCTGAAATCGGAATATCGGGAAGTGTGGGTGAGATATACTCGATTTTTTCTATCTCTTCAGCTTCATCGAGTTCCCTGTTTATTTTTTCAAGCCTCTTCTGGAATATTGAGGCTATCATCTTTCTTCCTATCAGCCAAACAAGGGCGATAAGTATGAGAAAGTTGATTAGTGCGTATATGAATTGCATATTTTAATACGTTCCGTTCTATGAAATCAGACGTGAAATGAAGGTTCCTGCGAGCTTATCTACACTTTCTGAGAGAATATTCCCAAGCTCTTCATTTTCAAATGCGATATCTCCCGCCGCCAGCTCAAGTCTGCTTTTACTCGTCTGTTCAGCTTCTTTTATAGCGTCATCTGCGTTTTGTCTTGCTTCCGAAAGCATTTTTTCGGCACGTTCATGTTCATTTTTACGTGCGTTTTCTGCTGCGAGTTTGAGATTTTCCTCATACTCAC
>CAYTLG010000176.1:0-3627 GCA_964438725.1 uncultured Ruminococcus sp.
CTCGTAGCTGCTGAAACTGTCGGCGGATTTGTATTGCTCAAGCATCATACGCCCAATCTCAGGATAGAGTGAGAGAATGTAGTTCGCACTTTTTTCTCCAATACCACGTATCGTAATAAGCTCATTTTTTGAAGCTGTGAAAACACCGTCAAGTGTACCGAACCTTTGCAGAAGCAGATGTGCTGTTTCATTAGTGTTACCACGTGGAATAACGTCATATAAATATTGCTCCAGTACTTCGTGAGGCTGATATCCGAAAAATCCAAGCATTGAAAATCGCTCACGCATTTCTTGTCTGCGACCTGAATATATGCTTTTTTCGACTTCCATAATATCAACCTCCAAAATCACTAATATTTATAGAAATTATAGCATGAAACCGCTGAAATGGCAATACTATTTGTGTAGCTTGCGTAGTTTTTTTCTGGCATTAGTACGTTTTTTCCCGATTATTGAGCCTATTATCGCAGCCGGAACTACAAGAAGCTCAAACACAAGTGCATAAGGATACTCAATATCACAGCCAGGGATTGGAAGGGTTGAGATTATGAGCATAAACACGACTGTCATAACTCCGGAAACAAAGCCTGAAAGAATGCCGTCTCCTGAAAGCCTGACCGCAGCAATACCACCGAAACACGAGCTGAGATAAGCCGCACATAACGCAAGTGGAGTCATCAGTGGCTTTGGATCAACGGCAGAAACGGCAATTATACTGAATACGAGCAGAAGTATGATTGCCGATATAAGCCATACCACCTGAGCCATAAGACAAGCCAGCGGAAGTGGATGTTCATTTTGATTTTTCTTCATTATGATATACGCTCCGTAATGAATCGTTTACTATAATCTATTCATTATCTCAAGTGATAATACGAAAAAAACGGCACATCACAAAATTCTGTGAGAGCCGTTTTAGTTTTAATTAGTCAGCGTCTTCTGCGTGAACGTCTACCTGACGAACAGCGGTACGAAGGATTCTGATTTTGTTGCGTTCGTTGCTGGTTTCGATAGTAACAGTTTCGTCTTTGATGGAAACGATCTTTCCGATAATTCCGCCGATAGTTGTAATTTCGTCACCTACCTGAAGGTTGTTTCTCATATCGCTGGATTCTTTTTCCTGCTTCTTCTGAGGACGGTACATGAAGAAATAGAATACGGCGAGCATTGCAACGATCATTACAAGGGTAGTGACAGCGTTTACCTTGCCGGATGCTGTAACATCTGCGGCAGATTCAAGATAATAGTACATCGTTGTTATTCTCCTTAAAAAGATTTATCCTTATGATTATATAACAAAAATCATGTATATGCAATATTCTTTCAGCAGAATTAATAATAAATTTAAGATTTATCGGATATGTGAAAATGCTCCGAGCAGGGATATTAGCTCAAGATATTTTTCATCCGAAATACTGCCGCCTGAACCGCACGCCCATTTGTTGCCATACTCACTGTGTATGCTCTCAACCCTTGAATATATTTTTACAGGAGATGAGTTTTCGATATTGTTTTTACCTAGACCACCGAGAATGCGTATCTTATCGGAGTATTTTGCAAGTGTTTCCTCAGCGTTGTCTGTTATGTAGTATCCGCAGTAGCCGAGTTTTATTGCGTTTTCTGCTGAACCATCCATGCGGATAGTCGGAAGAGTTGATGAAAAAATATCACCGTATACGCACAAAACGTCAACTACACCGCTTTCTTCGATTGGTTTTATATCATTATTGTTGTCGGTGATGATGCCGAATCCTCTTTCGGATACATCTTTACGGTACTTTGATATGTGTTCGAGAAGTTTTTTGAGGTTTTCTTCTTCCATACCTCTTACGTCTGCGAATATTACATCGGAGAGGGTTCTTTCCGACAGTGCAATAAGTGTGTCGATATAGTTTTCGGGAGTGTTCCAAAGCTGTTCTCCACGTCTCCATATCAAAGTTTCGGTTTGATATTTTGAAATAAAAGGCTCAAACAGTACCGATTTTGTTCCGTGTCCACATAGAAAATCTGTGAAATACTTTTTGTTAAGATCCATTGTCGTTTCGCTCCGAGATTTTGTCTGCTCATAATTGTACATAATTATACAACAAACAACATAAAAAATCAACCGCTGTGTAGGATTGTATCGCAAAAAATATGAAAATATCGCAGATTTTAACTAATATACAACGAAATGTACTTGATTCTTACGAATAATTGATGTATAATGATATGCAGAAAACCTGAATGGAGGCATATTATGCTTGATATAAAAATTGAACTCACAAAAAATCCCAAACAGAAACCCGATTATAACGCACTTGGCTTCGGTAAGTATTTCACAGACCATATGTTTCTGATGAATTATACCGAAGGTCAGGGTTGGCACGATGCAAGAGTAGTTCCCTATGCACCGCTTGAGCTTGACCCTGCCGCAATGGTATTCCACTATGCCCAGGAGCTTTTTGAAGGCCTCAAGGCTTACAGAACTGCCGATGGCTCTGTTCAGCTTTTCAGACCCCAGTGCAATATCGAAAGAATGAACAATACCTGCGACAGACTTTGCGTTCCGAGAATTGACTCTGAGGATGCACTTCAGGCAATAAAGACCGTTGTTGAAGTAGACAAGGAATGGGTGCCTTATGACTACGGAACATCGCTTTACATCCGTCCGTTCATCATTGCAACTGACCCCCACCTTGGCGTACATCCCTCAAAGACATATATTTTCGCTATAATCCTCTCTCCCGTAGGTTCTTACTATGAAGCGGGAATCGACCCTGTAAAAATTATGGTTGAAAGAGAGTATGTAAGATGCGTAAAAGGCGGTACAGGTATCGCTAAAGCAGGCGGAAACTATGCGGCCTCCCTTATCGGTCAGAAAAAGGCAGAAGAAATGGGATATGCTCAGGTTCTCTGGCTTGACGGTGTACACAGAAAGTACATCGACGAAGTTGGTGCAATGAATATATTCTTTGTAATCGATGGCGTTGTTGTAACTCCAGACCTTACCGACGGAAATATTCTTCCCGGTGTAACCAGACGTTCCTGCATTGAGCTTCTCAAGAGCTGGGGCATTCCCGTTGAGGAAAGAAAGGTATCCATTGACGAGGTTCTTGAAGCTCATGCAAACGGACATCTTGACGAAGCATTCGGTACAGGTACAGCTGCAGTTATTTCTCCCGTAGGCGAGCTTTATGACGAAGGCAAGACCTGCATAATCAACAATAATGAAATCGGTGCAATTTCCAAGAAGCTCTATGATGCAATCACAGGAATCCAGTGGGGTACAGTAGAAGATACACTCGGCTGGATAGTAAAGATTGACTAAGCAACGATAATTACTGAATATTTTTGGTGTCATGAGGATTTCTCAAAAGTTTTCTCATGACACCTTTGTTTTTTCCTATGTCACCGTATTAATGCCTCCGCATAAACTGATATCGAAAACTTAATTTTGACGGAGGTGCTTATGTTTACTGTATATAATGGATATTCGGTGATAAAACTGTTTGGAAATCACACATTTTTCGCAGGAGCAAATACTGATAAGGGCTTTGTAAGTTCGTATGATACGATAGCGGACGAAAAACAGCTTGAGAGGGTATATGTCATCAAAGGAGGCTCAGGCTGTGGAAAAAGCACACT
>CAYTLG010000177.1:0-3606 GCA_964438725.1 uncultured Ruminococcus sp.
CATATACACTGGTTATATTTCCTACCGATGAACATTACAGCAAGGTAGCTGTCGGAGATAAAGTAAATGTACGTGCTAATTATCTTGTTATGAGCAATCACTACGGTCTTGTAATGAAGTTCAGTGAACTTGTATCGGTAGAAAAATGAGTAAAATGACATTAAATTACCCGTTGTTTGACGGAGTAAAAATAATTGAAAATGCTTCTGTTACCATTGAGAACGGTATCATAACCGCAGTGACTGAGGCTAAGAGTACAAACAATGACTGCTTGCTGATGCCCGGACTCATAGATGCACATACACATATGATGAGTTGTGAGCAGACAAAGACAATGCTGAAAAATGGAGTCGTAGCTACGTGTGACGTTGCCGCACCGAGCGAGCTTGTTACCGATTCCAAGCAATTTACCATTATTTCATCCGCCGGTATGACGATGGGGACACTGAACGGAAAGGGCTATGTCAATAAGGCCATTGAAAACGGTGCGAAATATATCAAAGTTCTGCTGTTTGAGCCAAATCTTATGCCGAAAGGTACTTTGAAAAGCATTTGTACAGTTGCAAATGAACATAATTTAAAGGTAGCTGTTCACGCAACAAGTTTAAAGGCGGAAAGAATGGCAGTAGAATGCGGTGCGGACATTCTGCTTCATGTTCCTATGAAAGAGGAACTGCCTGAAGATTTTGCAAATGAGATTGCCGAACGTGGATGTGTTGTAGCTCCGACATTAATCATGATGGAAGCCTTTGCACACAGCGGAAGAAACGGATATCTTCCCGAGCATTATGAAAATGCAGAAAATGCGGTTCGGACACTTCATAAATGCGGAGTAACGATACTTGTCGCTACCGATGCTAATGTTGGCTCTTTTGCACCAGCCGTTGCTTATGGAACCTCCATGCACCGTGAAACAGAACTGCTCCATAAAGCAGGATTGACACCTGTTGAGGTGTTGAAAAGTGCCACAAGCAAGGTGTGCGATGTCTTTGGCATAGACGGACTTGGTACGGTTGCAGAGGGTAAGAAAGCCTCCCTTGTTTTAATTGACGGCAGACCCGATAAAGATATTACAGCACTCAAGAATATAAAGCAAATCTGGACAGACGGAGAGCAGATTTTATGAAAATAGTCACGATAGAAGAACACGTGCCACTGCAAACATTAGGTAAGGCACTTGCAAAATATCCATCAGAGGATGCTATACGCACAGCAGTGGCAGGCTCACCGGAGCTTCCATATTTTCCTGATACAGAGCTTTATTGCAATATAAAAAAGCGTATTGAAAATATGGATGAACATGGCATCACTAAGCAGATTCTTTCGGCACCGGTATGCACACAGCTTCTGCCTAAAGAAGAAGCCGGAATTGTTAGTGATGCAAACGATGAGCTTGCGGATATAGTAAAAAAGTATCCTGACAGATTCGGGGCGTTTGCAGTACTTCCGTGGAAGAATGTGGAATCCTCAGTTAAAGAGCTGGAAAGAGCTGTTACAAAGCTCGGTTTTTGTGGTGTGATACTTGCCGGAAGAGCCTCTGGTGAGGATAAATTCCTTGACGATAAAGCCTTTCTGACTATTTTAGAGGCCGCTGAGAGCTTGAATGCACCTATATATATCCATCCTGCACCACCAATGACAAGTGTTCAGAAAAGCTATTATGACGGTCTTGGAGACAGGCTAAGTGCAAGACTTTCTCTGTATGGCTGGGGCTGGCATAATGAGGCAGGGATACAGCTTCTGCGTCTGATACTTTCGGGAGTGTTTGAAAGATTCCCGAAATTACAGATTGTCGCAGGTCATTGGGGTGAGATGGTACCGTTCTTCCTTTCACGTCTGGACCAGGCACTGCCGCAATCTGTAACAGGACTCAGCAGAACAGTGACAGAAACATTCAGAGAGAATTTTTACGTCACACCGAGTGGTATTTTTGATTACCCTCAGCTCAGATTCTGCATGGATGTGCTAGGGACAAATAGAATAATTCATTCGGTAGATTACCCGTTTATCTTAAATGACGAAGCAGTGTCATTTATCGAAAATGCCCCTATAACAGAAAACGAAAAAGAACTTATCGCATATAAAAATGCGGAAGAATTATTTAGAATATAATAAAGGAGAACGTCTATGAATACATTAGAAACTATTTACAGCAGAAGATCCATTCGCAATTTTAACGGTGAACAACTCAGCGAATCAGAGCTTAATGGAATTCTTAAATCAGCTTATGCAGCACCTGTTGGCAGAGCAATGTACGACAGCTTGAATTTGACTGTTATAGAAAATAAGGAAATACTCGCTAAATGGGAAAAAGCAACCGCAGATACATTCGGAAATCCCGATATGCATCCATTTTACGGTGCTCCGACAGTAATTCTCGTTTCATCTGTTGTCAGCGAATGTGCTATGAGCAATGTAAACTATTCAAATGCAGCAATAATTGTACATAACATGGCTCTTGCCGCAACTGAACTTGGAATCGGTGCTTGCCATATCTGGGGTGTAATCGGTGTGCTTAATGCAAGTGATGAGCTGAAAGAAGCAATGAATATTCCGAATGACATGACCCCTTGCTGTGCTATTGCACTCGGTAAATTCGACGGCAATTATGAACTTCGTGAGGTACCCGAAAACCGTATCTCAACTAATTTCATAAGATAAATCATGGATAGATAATATAGAATTTTGTTTGTCAAAATCAAAAGGGACTGTCGCATTTTGGAAATTTCCTTAGTGCGATAGTCCCTTTATTTATTTTCGATTTTGCTTCATTATCTCATAGGCAAGCATAGACGCAGCAGAGGCAGCAGAAAGTGAACCGCCGAACTGTCTGTCATAGTCTATTCTCACGATAGAATCCGCTTTTTCAAGAAGTGCTGATGATATTCCACGCTTTTCACCGCCGACAACGAGAAAAACAGGTCTTTTCATGTCACAGTCGAACGATGATACGGAATTTCGTATTCCTGCACATATTACACGATAACCGATAGCCTTGAAATGCTCGGCAACCTCAACACCGTCACTGATATAGCACGGGAGGGCTTCAGAGGTTCCGGCAGATGAGCGACAAACAACACCTGCCGCAGTCATCCAGTTTCTGGGAGAAAGTATAATTCCGTCAACTCCGCAGGCATACATGGAACGTATCGCATATCCGAAATTATACGGATCCTCTATCCCTTCAAGCATCGCATAAAAACCATCCTCTTTGAGAGCAGCTCCACTAAGCATCGGGATAGTTCTGTCAGAGCAGAGAGCAATTATACCACCGTGTGTGTTCCCCGTGGTCATTCCGTCAAGCTCATCGGATGAAACAAATTCTATCGCAAATCCCAGTTTATGGGACTTGTATGTGAGCCAACCAATCTCTTTTGCCTTGCTTTTTCGGCGTTCTTCGTCAATGAGGATCTTTTCTATCCGCCTGTCGTTGATACCGTTTTCATGAGCTGTGATTACTGAACGTATCGAGGTCATTCCCTCAAATACAGTAGAATCGGCGAAGCGTGATTCCTCTTTTTTCATTGAAATCAGTCTCTTGCGGCATTCATCTTGAGGTAAGCGTTGATGAATCCGTCGATTTCACCATCCATTACCGCCTGAATG
>CAYTLG010000178.1:0-3546 GCA_964438725.1 uncultured Ruminococcus sp.
TTATGAACCAGCAGAGAACTGTTATCTACAAGCAGAGAAACGAAGTTCTTGATAATGCAGACCTTAAGGAAAAGATTCATTCAATGATAGAAGGTACACTCAGTGATGCAGTAGATGCATATCTCCATGAAGATACTATTTCACAGTGGGATGTTGAAGGTCTCAAAGCTAAGTATATGGGACTCCTTTGCACTACTGATGACTTTAAGGATATTGGCGAAGACCCTGCTGCGGCAAGAGAAAATATCCGTAAGACACTCACAGAACGTGCAAATGAACTTTGTGCTAAGAAGGAAGAACTCTTCACTCCCGATAAAATGCGTGAAATTGAGAGAATTGTACTTCTTCAGAATGTCGATAAGAAGTGGATGGATCACCTCGAATCAATGGATTCACTCATGGAAATGATAGGTCTCCAGGCATATGCTCAGAGAAATCCTATTTCTGAATATAGACTTGTAGGTGCTGATCTCTTTGATGAAATGATAACAAACATCCGTGACGATACAGCAAGAATGATACTCTCGGTAATGCCCAAGCCCCAGGTTGAGTTGAAGCGTGTAGAAGTAGCAAAGCCTGTATCAGAAGGATTTGCAGGTGGAACGCAGCCTTTGAAAACTGTAAATAAACCCACAGTAAACAAGGAACAGAAGATTGGTAGAAATGATCCTTGTCCTTGTGGAAGCGGTAAAAAGTACAAAAAATGCTGTGGTGCAAACCAGCCCGGCATGGATGACGATGACGAAGACTGATTTATTGAATTATCATAAAACAGGCAGGATACGCATTCATGGGATTTGGTACACTATTTTTCGGATATTTTGTAATGTTTGCGTTTTCTCTGTCGAATATGTACTTTTTCGCAGATATAATCGGGGCACTCATTACGGCATACGCTTTTACAAGGCTAGCACAATATAATAAATATTTTAACTCGGCTACGGTAGCAACACTTATTTTTCTGTTATTCAGTGCGGTTAAGGCTTCGAATATGATGTTTGATATATATCCTGAGGGGGCTGTCGCAAATATGATAAATCTTCTCAGATATATATCAGCTGCTGTCGTTCACGTCTATATGTTTCTTGGAGCACGTGGAATATCTTTGGGTGCCGGAGCAGAGAAACTCTCTAAAAAGGCTGAAAGAAATCTAACAATGATTCTGCTGTATTATGTGGCATATCTTGTTATAACAAATATCAGCTTTTCAGATGAAGTGCTTTACAGTTATCTTAGTCTAATGATATTGCTGTATTGGCTCGTTTGTTTGCTTTTCAACCTTGCCTTTATCTATAGATGCTTTACATTTCTTGCACCGGCAGATGAAGACACAAGTATCAAGAAAAAGTCTCGTTTTAAACTCATAAATATGATGGATGAAAAAATGGACGAGATTGAAGAAAAAAAGCAACAGTATCGCATGGAATCCATGAAAATGGCAATTGAAGAAGCCGAAAAAGCTGAACGAGAAAAAAAGAAACACTATAAGCAACCAAAGAAGAGAAAGAAAAAATAAACGGAGGCAGTCGGCATGAATTGGATCATGATAATAGCAGGATTTATACTTCTGTCGAACCCTGTTATAAATGTAGTAGATATTCTTCCTGATGCAATTGGATTTTTCCTTATTGCTCGTGGAATGACAAATGCATCTTATTTCATTGATGGAATATCCAGAGCAAAAGAAGGCTTTATAAAGCTAGGTTTTCTCGGATGCGTAAAGTTTTTTTCAATAGCTCTCATTCCGTATATTTCGGGTTCCGGAAAAATGCTTCTTGCATTTGTTTTTGGTGTACTTGAGCTTATGTGGTTTTTGCCTGCCATTACAGCTATGTTCGACGGATTATCGTTCATGGAACTTTGGTACGGAAGTGACACAATATATGCGAAAAAAGTAAAGAGAAGCAAAAAAGAAATTGAGTATATTACAACAACAAAGCGATATATTATATTTTTCTATATACTCAGAATTGTAATGACTCTTGTTCCGGAGTTGACAGAACTTCAGCTATATGACAATATCGGCACCGTAAGTGCGTTAAGTGTACAGTTAATTAACTATAAGCCTACGCTCTACATACTTGCTGCATTTATTACAGTGGTGTTCGGAATTATTCTTATAGTTAAAACTTCAAAATATTTCGGAAGAATTTCCAAAGACAAGGCACTCGCAGAAGCACTCGAAAGCAAGTTTAAAACCGATATTCTCGTAAAGACGAATGTGTTTACTGCGAAGGACATGAAAACAGCACTTGTTGTGTTCATTGTTTCAGCGATAACAGAATTTATGATTACGGCAGACGGAGTCAATCTTATGGTCGGAGTAATCCCGGCAGTGTTGCTCATCGCTGCGGTAAAGCTTATAATGAAGCACGAAAAGAAAGCGTTTATTGTCATTCCTTTCGCCGCTTTAAGAGGAGTTTTTGCGATTATAAACTTCATCTTACAGATTAACTATTTTGATGAATACAGCGTAGAAGCCGTTGATTGGATAACAACCGCATACGATAAGTATTACAGAATGGCATCTGTAAATATGATCGAGAAAATATTTGCTCTCGCATCTGTAATTTTATTCTTGGTAGTACTCATGAAAGCTATTAAGAATAATCTTAACGAATTCGGAATAATAACGGAGCATACTCAGTATTCAAAGAAAAACCGTGATTTGGAAACTTACAATACAATCGGTGGTAAAATACTGATGTGTACAATTCTCGGAATTATTAACTATATTTTTGCAGCATCATACAACTATATGGCAGTAAATATTTCTCTTACATTACTGATAAATTCAGTAGTCACAATTATTTACATAGCCTATGTTGTTTATACCGTAAATACAATAAACGAGCTTCTTTATAACAAAGAGCTTGAGTTATAATAAAACGGAGGCATTATGGCAACCAACACAACAAAAATCCCTAACAAGGGTAACACACGATTCGTAGCTCACCGCGGTGTAAGCGGACTTGAGTGCGAAAACACAGCAGCAGCGTTCATTGCAGCAGGAAACAGAACTTATTTCGGTGTTGAAACGGATATTTGGAGAACATCTGATAATAAGTATGTTTGCAACCACGACGGTAGAACCGGCAGAATATGCGAAACAGATATCGTTATTGAACAGTCTACTTTTGACGACATCAGAGCTCTTCGCATGAAGGACAAGGACGGAGCAAGCGACAGAGCTGAGCTTATGATTCCTACTCCCTATGAGTACAAAAAAATCTGCAAGAAGTATGCAAAGCACGCAGTTCCCGAACTTAAGTCAAACTTCACAGAAGCTGAAATTGCCGAGATTCTTACTTTCTTCGAAGATTATTACGATGACACTTGCTTCATAGCATTTAACATTGCTAATCTTGACCTCGTTAAGAAGCTCAGACCTGAACAGGAATGCCAGTTCCTTACGAGCGAATGGAACGATAATCTTCCTGAGATGCTCGCTGAACGCCACATGGGTCTTGACATTTATCATGCACAGCTTACAGAAGAAAGAGTACGTGCTTGCCACGAAAAGGGTGTTGAAGTTAACTGCTGGAC
>CAYTLG010000179.1:0-3481 GCA_964438725.1 uncultured Ruminococcus sp.
GAGTGTGAAGTGTGCGTGACGAACTAACTGACGAGCTTCCTTACGGCTGGATGCGAGACCCATTCTGTAAACGATGTTGTCAAGTCTGCATTCAAGAAGTGTGAGGAGGTTTTCACCTGCGATACCTTCCTTCTTGTCTGCAACTTCATAGTAGTGAAGGAACTGCTTTTCCTGTACGCCATAGTAACGACGTGCTGTCTGCTTTTCTCTGAGCTGGAGACCGTATTCCTTTACGTTCTTCATTCCTGCACCGTGCTGTCCGGGAACAGTGGTACGACGAGCTACTGCACACTTATCTGTGAGGCAGCGTTCACCCTTGAGGAACAGCTTTTTGCCTTCTCTGCGGCAGAGCTTGCAGGAAGGACCTGTATATCTTGCCATGTTTTCTTATCCTCCTTATTATACTCTTCTACGCTTAGGCGGACGGCATCCGTTGTGAGGAATCGGAGTTACGTCTTTGATAAGTGTAATGTTGAGTCCTGCTGTCTGAAGAGCACGAATTGCTGCTTCACGACCATTGCCGGGACCCTTTACATATACTTCAACAGTCTTCATGCCATGTTCCATTGCACCCTTTGCTGCTGCTTCTGCTGCTGTCTGTGCTGCATAGGGAGTGTTCTTACGGGAGCCCTTGAAGCCCTGACCGCCGGAAGATGACCATGCTACTGTGTTGCCCTGTACGTCAGTGATTGTAACGATTGTGTTGTTGAAGGTCGAGCGGATGTGTGCGTGACCGGCTTCTATATTCTTACGGTCGCGGCGTTTTTTGATGACCTTCTTTACAGCTTTAGCCATAAAATCCTCTCTCCTTTAATTACTTCTTCTTGTTTGCGATTGTCTTTGCGGGACCTTTTCTTGTTCTCGCATTTGTCTTGGTTCTCTGTCCACGAACGGGGAGACCCTTTCTGTGTCTGATACCGCGGTAGCAGTTGATTTCAACAAGTCTCTTAATGTTAAGACCTACTTCACGACGAAGTTCACCTTCAACTGTGTAGTTATTTTCGATCTCATCACGGAGCTTTGCGATATCATCTTCTGTAAGATCCTTAGCTCTTGTGTCAGGATTGATTCCTGTTGCTGCGAGGATGTCCTTTGCACTCTTTTCGCCGATACCATAGATATAGGTAAGTGCAATCTCTACACGCTTGGAATTCGGAATGTCAACACCGGATATACGTGCCATTTAAGTTTTTCACCTCTCTTTTTAAAAGTTTAACCCTGTCTCTGCTTGTGCTTGGGATTTTCGCAGATGACCATAACATGACCATGACGCTTGATAATCTTGCACTTATCGCAGATTTTCTTAACGGAAGGCTTTACTTTCACAGTATTTTACCACCTTTCTTTTTTTACCGAGCTCGAAAGCGGATATTACTTCCGTTTCGTATTTTAACGTACTATGCTCAGCTCTTAGTACGCCAAGTGATTCTTCCCTTAGACGGGTCATATATCGAAACTTCCACTGTGACCTTGTCGCCGGGTAGTATCCTGATATAATTCATTCTAAGCTTGCCCGAAATATGTGCTGTAACGATCATATCATTCGGCAGCTTGACCTTGAAGGTAGCGTTCGGAAGTGCTTCAACTACAACCCCTTCAAATTCTATAACGTCATCCTTCGGCAAAACGTGTTTCCTCCCTGATCGCATTAATATTTCGGCGAAAAATTCACCGTCTTAATATTATATATTTTTTACCCCCATTTTGTCAAGGGGATTTGCTTATTTTTTTCGGCAAATGTCGTGCTTTTCGCAAATTTCATACACTTGCACATCGGAAATCAACTCGATTGAGCCTGTTTTGTCGATTATTTCATCATGTCCGACAATGGCAAGATGGCGTGGATTTTTATGCTTTTTATCGCCTGTCTTATGGAGTTTTCCGTCCGCTACAACCACGGGCGCGAGCTTGTTTTCTTCATCTATATCAATGACGAGAAACACACGAAATCTGTCTCTCCCCTGCTTTGAACGGACTACATCTCCGACCGACGGCGTTCTTATTTTTCTGTTCTGGGGCATCAGTCAACCTTAGTGAGGACTTCAACTCCGTCCGCTGTAATTGCGATGGTGTGTTCATAATGAGCGGAGAGCGTACCGTCCTTTGTAACGACAGTCCAGTTATCGGAAAGCTCTTTTACCTCAGGACGACCTACGTTTACCATAGGCTCGATAGCTATGACCATACCACGGCAGAGTCTTGCACCACGTCCTGCTGTACCGAAGTTAGGCACATTGGGGTCTTCGTGAAGATCCTGACCGACTCCATGACCGACATATTTCTTTACGGTAGAGAATCCGTTTGCTACGACATAACCGTCAACAGCGGCACCGATATCACCGACACGGGCACCCTCTTTACCTGCCGCCTCTGCACCAAGCTCCCAGCTGCGTTTAGTAACGTCTATGAGCTTCTGTGCTTCTTCGGATATCTTACCACAGCCGAATGTGTTTGCACTGTCACCGTGGAAGCCGTGGATATACGCACCTACGTCTATCTTAACGATGTCACCCTCTTCGATGATTCTGTGAGCCGAGGGAATGCCGTGGATTATCTCCTGATTGATGGAGATGCACGCAGAGCCGGGGAAACCGCCATATCCGAGGAAGGACGGCTTTGCACCGCATTTTTCGATATAATGTCTTATTTTGTCGTCAATCTGCTTTGTTGAAACGCCGGGCTTTACCATTTCTCCGCCGAGGAGGAGTGCTTCACCGGTAATACGTCCGGCAATTCTCATTAATTTGATTTGTTCAGGTGTTTTTACGATAATCATAATGCCATCTCGATTTCTGTTAGATTATGCCACCCGAGGCTTATTCACCGAGAGCTGCGAATGTAAGTGCTGTGGTATCCTTGAGTTCTTCCTGACCTACTACGATTTTGAGGAGACCCTTTGACTTATAGAAATCCTTGAGGGGTTCAGTCTGGTCGTGGTAGATAACAAGTCTGGACTTAACAACTTCCGGATCATCGTCGGCACGTCTTGTGAGGGGTTCACCGCAAGAGCAGTTGTCGCCGTTCGGGGAGGGCTTGTATTCAGTGTGGTATGTTGCACCGCACTTCTTACATACACGTCTGCCGCTCATACGCTTCATGATGTTTTCGTCGGGAACTTCGATAGAGATAACATCGGTGATTTCAACACCCATTTTATCGAGAGCTTCTGCCTGAGGAATGGTTCTGGGGAAACCATCGAGAATAAAGCCGTTAGCACAGTCGTCCTTAGCGAGTCTGCCTTTAATAATATTGATAACAACTTCATCGGGAACGAGTTCGCCCTTGGAAGTATAGGACTTTACAGTTTCGCCGAGTTCGCTTCCGGATGCGATTTCGTCACGAATCATCTGACCTGTGGAGATAGCGGGAATAGCGAATTTTTCAGAGATAAGCTCAGCCTGAGTACCCTTACCTGCACCGGGGGCACCGAGGAGAATAAGATTGATTTTTCTAGCCATGATTGCTCCTTATAATACTATAT
>CAYTLG010000180.1:0-3296 GCA_964438725.1 uncultured Ruminococcus sp.
GATATAGTTATCCTCCTCGGCGGTAAGACAGGTCGTGACGGCTGCGGTGGTGCTACCGGTTCATCAAAATCACACAATCTCCACTCTCTTGAATCCTGCGGTGCTGAAGTTCAGAAGGGTAATGCTCCCGAAGAAAGAAAGCTCCAGAGACTCTTCCGTAATCCCGATGCTTCCCTGCTCATCAAGCGTTGCAACGACTTTGGGGCAGGCGGTGTATCCGTTGCTATCGGTGAACTTGCGGACGGTCTGAAAATAGACCTCGACCGTGTTCCCAAGAAGTATGACGGTCTTGACGGAACAGAGCTTGCAATCAGTGAATCTCAGGAAAGAATGGCAGTTGTTGTAGCCAAGGAAGATGCTGAAAAGTTCATCGCTCTCGCTAACCGTGAAAACCTTGAAGCTACAATCGTTGCTGAAGTTACAGAAGAAGCTCGTCTTACAATGTCATGGAGAGGCAAGACAATTGTTGACCTTTCCCGTGAATTCCTCAATTCTAATGGTGCGGAAAAGCACGTTGACATTGCTCCTGTTCACACTGAAAAATACGCTAAAGATATTCCTACTAGCTTCACTGAGGGCTACAAGGCTCTTGCTTCTGACCTCAATGTATGCTCACAGAGAGGACTTTCCGAAAGATTTGACTCCACTATCGGTGCAGGTACTGTAATGATGCCTTTCGGTGGTGTAAATCAGGAAACTCCCTCACAGACTATGGTAAACAAGATTTCAATAGAAAATCACGACACAACCACAGTTTCTCTCATGGCATGGGGATACAACCCG
Organism: uncultured Ruminococcus sp.; assembly: GCA_964438725.1. GTDB lineage: Bacteria > Bacillota > Clostridia > Oscillospirales > CAG-272 > UMGS1696. The sequence continues at coordinate 784 of CAYTLG010000180.1, forward strand.
TTCATCGCAGAAAAGAGCCCCTACCATTCCGCATACCTTGCAGTTGTGGAATCTGTCTCCAAGCTCATCGCAGCAGGTGCAAAATTCGAGGATGTATACCTCACATTCCAGGAATACTTTGAAAAGCCGAAGAACTCTTCCGAAAGATGGGGCAAGCCTCTCTCTGCTCTTCTCGGTGCATTTGAAGCACAACTCAATCTCGGTATAGGTTCTATCGGTGGTAAGGACTCCATGAGTGGTTCATTCGAATCCCTTGATGTTCCTCCGACACTTGTTTCATTCGCTGTCACTACCGATAAACTCGAAAATATTATCTCTCCTGAATTTAAGGCTGACAGTCACAAGGTAGTTATCGTTCGTCCCGAATATGATGAAAACAGTCTCCCTGTAACTGCTTCGCTTACAGCAAACTTTGACAAGGTTCACGCTCTCGTTGAAAGCGGCAAGGTTTATGCGGCATATACACCTACCTACGGCGGTGTTGCAGAAGCTGTTATGAAGATGACTCTCGGTAACGGTATCGGATTTACTTACGATTCTTCTGTTTCTCTTGAGGATATATTCGGCTACTCATATGGTGCGTTCATTCTCGAATGCGATGAAGATGTACAACTCGGTACTGTTCTCGGACATACCACAACTGAGGCTGAAATCACTCTCAGAAATGAAACAATCGCAGTTGCTGAACTTAAAAAGGTATATGATTCTGTACTTGAGGGCGTATATCCTGTAAACGCTAAGGCTCAGGATAACAACGAAAAGGTTGAAAATATCACCTCCAAGTCCTATGCAAGAGCTTATTCATCCGAAAAGTTCGCTCGCCCGAAGGTACTTATTCCTGTATTCCCCGGAACAAACTGCGAATACGATACAGCAAAGGCTCTTACAAAGGCAGGATTTGATGCTGAAACGGTAATTATCCGCAACATCACTCCCGCAGCAGTTTCCGAAAGCGTTGAATACTTTGCTAAGGCTGTTGAAAATGCTCAGACCATATTCATCCCCGGTGGATTCTCCGGTGGTGACGAACCCGACGGAAGCGGCAAGTTCATCACAGCATTCTTCCGCAGTGGTGCTGTAAAGGATGCTACAAATAATCTTCTCAAGGTACGTGAAGGTCTTATGTGCGGTATCTGCAACGGCTTCCAGGCTATAGTTAAGCTCGGTCTCGTTCCCTATGGTGAAATCATAGACACCGACGAAAACTGCCCGACACTTACATTTAACAAGATTGGTCGCCATCAGTCTCGTATCGTTCACACTAGAATCGCTTCAAACAAGTCTCCTTGGCTTGCTAAGACCTCCGTAGGCGATGTTTACAACGTAGCTATATCTCACGGTGAAGGTAGATTCATTGCAAACGATGACGTTCTCACGGCTCTCGTTGCAAATGGTCAGGTCGCTACACAGTACGTTGACCTCAGCGGAAATGCTACTATGGATATCAACTTCAACCCCAACGGATCTTCCCTTGCAATCGAGGGTATAACTTCTCCCGATGGACGTGTTCTCGGTAAGATGGGTCACACAGAAAGATACAACAACGGTCTTTACGTGAATGTTCCCGGTCAGTACGACTTGAAGCTGTTTGAATCCGCAGCAGAATATTTCAGATAAGTTAATAAAACAAAAACGACCTGTGATTGCAAAATCATGGGTCGTTTGACGTTATAGCGATTATTGATTTTGGAGGATAAAAATGGAGTTCAGAGAGATTGACAAATCTAATTACTGAGATTGCATTAACTGTTGATAAAAGTCAAAAGGGATTTGTTGCGGATAACAAGCAATCGTTAGTGGACGCAGCGTACGAGGATGGACTATATACCTTGGGAATCTACTACGTGGAAACAATGATTGGATTTATTTTGTATGATTATGATGATACCTTCCCAGGTTGGTCAATGAGCCGCTTTATGATTGGCAAGCAGTATCAGGGTAAAGGTTACGGCAAACAAGCGGTACTGGAGTTTATTGATTACTTCAAAACCAAACACAATGCCGATAAACTATATATCAGTGTTTCTCTTAAAAATACAGTCGCACGAAAAATGTATGCTTCCGTTGGATTTGTGAAAATCAAAGAGATCGAGTACACATTTTTAGATATGCAGTTCAAAGAAATGCAGATGGTCAAAGCACTATAAAATAATTGAATATATAAAAAGACCTATGGTTGCAAAATCATAGGTCTTTTATTTTTGTTTTATGATATGTCTGCTTCTTGACTTTAAAAACATCAGTTTTTACTGCCACAGTTACAGTGATATTTATCCCATGACTTTATCAATCCTGCGGCTATAAGCATTGTATACACATTGAGCATCTTATGAGTTTTATCAACTCTCCATACTGTTATTGTCTCATCATCAACAACTTATCGTCTTTCCAAAAAGTGCATCAATATACATAAAGTATATCATATGAATTTATCGGTTACAATAGCTTGCTTGGCGAGATGTTAACTTTGCAGTTAGTTATGTATAAACAGTTTAATAAGCTAAGACTTCTGT
>CAYTLG010000181.1:0-3248 GCA_964438725.1 uncultured Ruminococcus sp.
GGAGATAATATATTATAGCGGAAATGGTGACTGAAAAATAAAGGAGCATCCTGCATGAAATATTGCAGGATTTTTTGTGTCTATGAATGAAAGAAAACATATAATTACGATAATTATTTTTGCTATTGTAGGAGTAGTTATTCTTGCAGTAGCTGTGGGGGCAGGTCATGTATATATGAATAACACCGTAGAAACATATGAGGAAACAATGACAGCAGTGGAAAAAGTAGCAGAAACATCAGTGGCATCTGATACTGAAACTGCTGATATATTAGAAAAGACAGATGAAACTGAAATAATCGTCCTTGAAGAAACTGTGGAAGCAGATAGTTATGAGAATCGTGAAATTATCGAAGAAGAGATGAATAACATTAAAGAAAAACTGATTTCTCTCCTTGAAAATGACGCTCCACTAAAATGGGCAAAATCAGATGTTAATCCTAATGAGTTTGTGAAAGTATACCCGGAGCTTTCGTTTGCTTACTATGATATTGATTCAGGAGAAAGTATTACTTATGAATCAGAAAGAGTACGTTATTCCGCAAGTCTTATAAAGGCATTGTATATCTATTCTGTACTATCTGAAATAGAGGGATTTGAAAATAGTGCTACACGTGATGAAAATGGTGACATAGTATATGATTCCATAACAAAAAAATACGATCTGAACGAAAAATGGATTTATAACTCAGCTATAATGCTTGCAGAGGGCTCAGGTGAGATTATGAACGAGCAAGATGGATTTGAGCTGAAATGGAGCGAGCTTATAGATTACGCACTATTATACAGTGACAATGTGGCGTTTGCACAACTCCGAGAGCGTTTTGGATATACATATTTTTATAAACAAATGGCAGATATCGGCGTTCATGGAATAGAAAGCGGATTTATGAATCTATCTGTCGATGATTGCGTATTGTTTTTACGTAAGCTGGATGATTATTTTTTAAGTGGCAGTGCATATGCAAATCATATGAAGGATTGCATGACAAGATCAAAGCACCTTGAAATGATATGTGCAAATTACGATGAAGGCATGGCAGCACATAAATATGGATGGGACATAGGAGCATTTCACGATATGGCGATTGTGTTTGATGAACATCCATATATCATTGTAATAATGACTGATTATGAAGATGGTGGAGAAGAACCGATACAGTTTATCGCTGATGTTACCAGTTTCGTGAAAGAATATCACGCATTAAAATATAGCCTTATTAAATAAAACAGAGAACAAAGAAGTGATACGATAATATTTTGTTGACACTTCTTTTTCTTATACTTTCTAGAAAAGTATAATGATGGAGTAAATGGTAATGAATTATTTTCAATTGTTGTTATAAATGTGCAAATACATTATAAAAACTTTTCTAAAGTTTTCAGTTATATTGCAGTTTGCACTGAAATATTGATTTGACTGAGCTTATGTGTTATTATGTTCGTGCGGCGAAAAAAGCTGCAAAACACAGGAGGAAAAGAATGAACAGATTTAAAAAAATACTCGCACCAATACTTGCGGCTCTCATTCTTGCAAGCACAGCTGCGATTGTATCAGCTAAAAACTATGACGATGTAAAAATAGACCACCCTGTTAGAACAGAAATATCAATCCTTTCAGATATAGGAGTAATCAAAGGAACCTCTGATAAAGAGTTTTCACCTAATGAAAAGGTAACACGTGAACAAATGGCAACTCTTTTGTTCAGACTCATGCTTGGTCGTGACGATGCAGGACGTGTGAATACAACAAAGTTCACCGATTTGTACGAACCTTACTACAACGGAGCTATTTCGTGGGCAAACTCCGCAGGTTACATAATCGGTACAAGTGAAAGTACATTTAATCCAACAGGTGGCATTAAAAAGCAGGATGCTATGGCAATGCTTGTTCGTGCTCTTGGTCAGGACAATGAAAAGATGAACTCCGGCTATCCTTGGTCATATATCAATGCCGCCATAAAACTCGGACTCGATAATGGACTTGAAAATGTCGGATACGAAGATGTACTTACAAGAGCTGAGACAGCTCAAATGCTATACAATGCACTTACCTCAGAATACCTTATAGCAAGAACTACTGTAAACGGAAATGTATACTTTGAGTCTACATCTATTATCGTAGAAGTATTTGACTTCAACATGACAGAAGCTACTGTAATAGCAACAAATGACTATGCCATTGAAGGTGAAACAGTAGTAAAGAATGGTTATATAACTCTTCTTTGTGATAATGAAGGCAAGGCATTCCGTATGACAGTTCCATTTGACGAAATGAACATTGACGGAGAAGCAAATTCTATACTTGGCATGAGCTTTAAAGTTATTTATAAGACCATTGGAAACAAGCATGAGATTCTTTCATGTGTCGAATCCACAAGAATTGAGGAATTTGATAGTGTAAAGATTGAGAAAGAACACGTGGTTATCGGTGGTCACAAGTATGCACTTGTAGAGGAATATTCGGATGAGCTGTCTACCAACAATAATGAACTTAAACTCTTTGCATTCGACAATGACGGCATTCTCGAACAGATAACAGATGTTAAAGAGCTTTCAAAACTTCTTGGTTTCTACCGTGTTACACTTATGTTTGACGGTGACAGTGATATTGCGAAATGCGGTATTATCCGTGTGTTTGAAATGGATAAGCTCAATATAACATCTGATGGAAAAATCAATATCGCTGACAACATCAACAAAGATAAGCTCAATATAAAAAATGATGTTAAGGCAGAAGCAGGAGATTTTGTTCTTTACTACTTCAATAAGGAAACAGGTGAACTTGAAATTTCCGATGTTCTCGACATTGACAGGGGAACTGTAAAGCGTATTACATCAACAAGTGTTAAGATAGGTGACAGAGTATATGACCTTGGTAATGAAACAGCAGGAATTACAGCAGACTCACTCAAAGCAAAGCTGACACTTGGTTCAACTTCCACCGTAGTAATCCATAAAGATGCCGTGGTTGCAGTTGTTGATGGTGTGGCAGTAACTGATTCCTCAAGATATCTTGTATCTGTTTCAGACGCACATAGAGTGTATGAAAACGGCAGCTTTAGATATGTTATGACAGCGTTTGTTGATGGTCAGGAAAAGAACATATATGTTAATGACTCAAGTGTAAAAGCAGGTCAGGTGTTCAGATATACTGAGCTTGGTGGAGTATACACACTTATATCACCTAAAACAGAAGATGGAATAATTCTTTCTGGTAAGCATGAGTTTATTCAGAACTCAGGTAA
>CAYTLG010000182.1:0-3213 GCA_964438725.1 uncultured Ruminococcus sp.
GTATATAACGACAGAAGAAAGTGCAACCGTGATACCCTTTATTCTTGTATCCCCAAGCGGAACCATATGGAGTGCGTCAAACAGAAACAGATTCAGTCCGACTACGCCGACAAAAACGACAAGCACACGCAGAACAAAGCCTATCAGCGAGTATGCGGTGTTCATCTGCTCAACCGGAGATACAGTAACCGCTTCTTTCAGGGACATTGCACGGCTTTTGACACGCTTTTTCTCCGCTTCTTCCAGCTTCTGTGACAGCGTTTTTTTCTGCTGTTTCCTGCCTATCGGGAATTTCCTTTCAGATTTAGTATTCATAAGCTATATAGATTCCTTGCTTAAATAATATAAAACTCAGTGTAACGCTTCGGTTAGAGTATATCTTCCAAGCTCATCACGTGTCGTCTCAAGCTCAACAAGCTCTACTCCATCCTGGGCAAGACGATTTTTGCACATTCCGATATACTCACGTCTCAGTCCGACATTCCGGTATCTCTCTTCGGGATTGAACAAAAGCACCTGTGCAACACATCCCGAACCCGCTCCGCCGAACAGACCGGGTATTGCGGCATATCGGTTGAGTGATAGAGGGTCTATGTTTGATGTGCATATTCTGATCGTGACGTTGAGTGATTCGGTTATAAGCGGAAGCAGACTTGTCACGTTTTCCTTTTCGGAGCATGAGGGAGCAGTTGCAAAAACGGGATATACGATATCGAAATCCTCAGGGCAAGTAAGCTCAACCGCAGCTACTCCGCCAGTCTGACGTTTATCTGCCCATATCAGCGTTACGGTATTGCCGTTTTTCAGCTCATTTAAAACCGCTCCTATCGACATTTCAACCATACCGTCGGCACAGTATTCGTCGATATCGTTGGCATATTCGGGTATAAGTCTGCCGCCTACCGCAAGCTCATCCCTGGTTTCGGCATCTTTCAGCTTCTCTGACCTTTCACGAAGTACGCTTTCATCTGGTGTTTCCTCGTTAATTACGTTCTTCTTTGAGAACAGAGGCTTTCTTTCGATTTTTTCCTTGACTTTTTTAGGATGTGTAGCTTCTGCGGCGTTATTTATAAGTTCATCCACAAGGGCTGCGTCACCGATACGTTTCTCGCTAAGTCCTCTTTTTGCTCTGAGTTCTGCTTTCTTTGCGGCACGTTCGGCTTCCACCGCTTTTTTGTCAGGCTTTGATTTTTTGAGCTTGACTGCCTTTGTTTTCGACTGTTCTGCTTTTTCCTGCTCTGCTTTCTTTATCTCCGCACCGCTCGCTTCATCTTCAAAAACTTCTGGCGGTATCGGTCTTGAAAAGTCGCACAGCATATACACGTTACGTGATGTATTTGTGTTGAACTCCTTTACCATCAGCGTACCGTTGTAGGACTTTGATGACAGCTTCCAGTGAATGTTCTTTTGGCTGTCGCCCGGAATATATTCACGGATATTTCCGATTTCGGATTTTTCGGTAGAGAACACCACATTTGCGGAGTCGTTAGGAATATCCGAAGCGGAGGTTTCCATTTTCATATCCATATCGAGCTTACGTGGATAAACTATGATATTTTCGTATATATCAACATCAAGGCGTATTGAAAACAGTCCTAGAAAATCCGATATATACAGGCATCTCATACCTATCTCATAGTTGCCACGGTATTTGAATGAGGTCTCACGCTTTACCGAGTATGCTGCAAGTGGCGGCACAGACATTTTAAGTGACTGCTCAGTACATCTCACACCATCATCTTCAGGAATACATACCACAGCTTCAATGAACGGATATGCAAAAGGAGAAGCGTTTACTATTCTCATTTCATACTCAAACGGCTGCATTTTTTCCACCTTGGTGGATGTTGAGCTTACATAAATTCTTACAAGAGCCTTTCCGAGAATAACGTAAAGCACCGACCATATCGGAACAAGCACAAGAAACCAAAACAATACCGCTGAAGCAGTTGCTCTGAGTGCCTGCGTAAAAACAAGCGAGAACACAAGAAGCAGTACATAGACTATCGCAGCCTTATGAAACTTTACGAGTGGTCTTTTAATGTAATTATCCATTTTTCTGCTATTTCCCGTTGTTTATCTCTTTGTTCTAATGGGAGCTTCTGTTGAACGAAGAATTTCGGCAAGTATCTCTGTCTGTGTTTCACGGCTGAGTCTTGCTTCCTGAGAAAGAACGATACGGTGAGCGATTCCGGGTGCAAATACGAACGCTATATCTTCAGGAAGAACGTAATCTCTGCCTCTGAGGAAAGCATATGACTGTGACAGCTTCATGAGAAGAAGCGATGCTCTGGGGGATGCACCGAGTGAGAGCTTCTTTGACTTACGTGTAGCATGGATAAGACGAACGATATATCTGCAAATTTCTTCTTCAAGTGCTACTTCACGGATAGAAGCACGAATCTCACGAATTGTATCAACATCCGTAACGGCATTTACCTTTTCGAGAGGGTTTACGACACGTCTGTTGCTTATGATATTGACTTCTTCATCTTCGGTGGGATATCCCATAGAAAGACGTACTGCAAAACGGTCGAGCTGTGCTTCGGGAAGCGGATAAGTACCGACATATCCGGTTGGGTTCTGTGTAGCAATAACCATGAACGGATCGGGAACCTTATATGTGGTACCGTCTACGGTTACCTTGGCTTCTTCCATTGCTTCAAGAAGTGCTGACTGTGTTTTAGGTGAAGCACGGTTGATTTCATCTGCCAGAAGAATATTGGTCATTACAAGACCTTCTCTGAACTCAAATGTTTCTTTCTGTCTGTTGTATACATTGAAACCTGTGATGTCGGATGCCATAACGTCGGGAGTAAACTGGGCTCTGTTGAAGTCAAGACCTGCCGCACGTGCAAGAGCTGCCGCAACGGTCGTTTTACCTGTACCGGGAACGTCTTCAATAAGAACGTGACCTCCGGCAAGCATAGCTGTAACTAGAAGAACTATTTCGTTGTGTTTACCGATAACAACCTTTTCAACCTCGGAAATAAGTGCCTGAGCCGACTTGTAGGAACTCTCATTGTTTGCCATATGATACTTCTCCGTTCTTTACAAAAAATATTTTATCAACTTACTGCCATTTTATCACAGTTTCGTCTCAAAAACAATACTTAATCCATTTCAGAGAAGTATTTTTGTCATTCCACACAAGGTTTTTTTTTGTTTTTTTGTTGTATTGCATAAACGAATGTGATATACTATTATATATAG
>CAYTLG010000183.1:0-3203 GCA_964438725.1 uncultured Ruminococcus sp.
TACCGGTACCGACCTGTGCAGCTATTGCCGTAGCAAGTGCCTGGAACGATGACATACCGCTTCTGTGTTTGTTTCCCTTCATAGAGAAGTTTCCAAAGACCTTACGCATACCTTCGCCGAAACAGCGGATCTGTACGAACTTTGTGCGGATTGTGAAGAAAAGACCGGTGCCTATAAGCAGGATGATTAAAATATAGTCACCCATATAGCTGTTGATGGTCTTGACGATGTTGTGAAACGCTTCCATAATTGCCTCCAAAAAAAGTGAAATGAAAACAAAAAAACTGCCGACATATGCGACAGCTCTGAAGACCGGATACGGCAGGCGTGTTTATAGACACGTTCGATTCTGCTCTGTCCTTTTGCCTGAGAGATTCGGGTCTGAACCCTTGCACCTTCGGCACCCATCGGCGTTTTATACATCCGTGGGATTCTCCAGAGTCCCCTCACCTTTCAGTTTCACATTGATTCTAAAAGGTTCATCGGGGGGGATATGTTGGGTATAATTTTACACCCATTCATACCATTTGTCAATAGTTTTCGGAAAAATTTTATCGAATTATCGAAAAAAATTAAGGTAAAATGTTAAAGGGCAAGAAAAAAAGGAATAAGCACCATAAAATAAATCATGCCATAGCCGATGTTGTATTAGCAACAGTGTCAACTATGGCATTAATTTATATTTTTGAGTTATTAGATTATCTCAAGCTCACGCATAAAGCCGGCATATGTTCCGTGTGTGACTATCTGCATTTTGCCGTCTGAGAGTTCTTCTTCAAAGTTATTGTGAGTATGACCTGCAATAACAGCCTTTATCATAGGTTCTGAGCAGATATAGTCGTATGCTTTAAGTGTAGCTTCATCGGGAGTCTGCTGAATTCTGCGGTCGTCAGGATACTTTTTCAGCATTTCTTCGGGTGCCGCCATTACATAAGCACAAGGTTCACGTTCAAGTATGTTTCCTGCTAGCTTGGGCGTGTAAAGCGGTACGTGAACTCCGAGTATTATTGGAAGTCCCCTTGCCGCCTCTGCCTTGAGAAGTTCAATCTGTCCCTCTGTCATAAGGTAGTACGAGTTATCGAGAGTAACAATGTTGACTCCATTTATAATTCTTGAGTAAAAATATAGACTGTTTGGAATATGTGGAGCCGAGCGTTTTATCATTTCCCATTTGTATGCGTAGTCCTCTTTAGCCTGACCAACGCAGTGACAGAAGTCGTGATTTCCTGCGGCATAAATACAGTTGAGACGGGAAAGGTATTCGTCGGCAAATTTAAAGTTTCCGTCTGAAAGAAAGTCAAAGAAATCTCCCGTATTTAGAACTGTCAGACCCTTTTCTTCGGCATACTTGAGAGCAGACATATAATTATTTACGTTTCTGTCGGGATCGTTGCGGTTGAAATCATATGCACGCTGATGTGACTGTCCATTGTCATCAAGTGCAATATGTGTGTCAGTCATGTGCAGGAGAGTAAATGGTGCTGTTGCTCCGACGTTGAGTTTTGTTTTTAACACAGTAAGCTCATTCATATTAAATCACCTTATTTTGAATATCCGAACGCAATACGGCAGGCACGCTTATATACCTCTGTAAAATACAGTTCGAGACTCATCTGCCCGTATATATCGTTTTCGTGTCTGTTGGGCTTTGAACCTATGCCAAGCTCAAAATTAATGTATTCGAGATGCGCAGATTTTCTCATGCGTTCGATGTTGTATTCCCAGTCTGCTATTCCATCGTACGGGAGAAGATGCAGGTCATCCGTCCAGAATGTCTTACCGTCAAATCGGCTGATTCCGAGGTTGTCGTTCAGATGTGTCATAATAAGTCTGTCACCAAGCGTTGCAAGGAGGTCCTGTGAGTGATTGTAGCACATTTCATGACCTGAATCCCAACAGAAGCCTACCGTGTCATCATCTGCGTAATGTTCCATAAGAGCGAAGAGATATTCTTCACCTTCTGTATTCTCAAATGCTATTTTCACACCATATTCTTTGGCTTTTTCTATGAGCTTGTCGAAGTTTCCGAAATACAGTGATTCTTTGTCGAAGGTGTATTCAAAGCCTATCCATGTGTGAACTACCATTACGGGCACGTCATATTTTTTGCAAGCCTCAAGTGAATTGTAAAGTTCACTAAGTGCGGGTGCTGAAACACTCTCGTCACGGCTCCACATTGCAGCAGCTTTTCCGAACGGAGCATGAATCGACTGAATGAAAAGTCCGCATTCCTTTGCGACAGCAATAACACCGTCCATGTCTGCACTTGCATTGTATTCAGGCGAAATTGCATCAAAGCCTATTCTTTTGAGCATTTTTACAACTTCTTTTGTATCGGTTGAATATCCGAATCCTGTTGATATACCGATTTTCTGATTCCACATAATAAACCTCCATATGTGAATACGTTTATTGGTTAGTATTGATTATACTATAAAATAGTAACCTTGTAAAGCGATTTTTGAAAATATCTATAATCAAAGTAACACTACTTGCAAAAACGTAAGAAAGGCGGTATAATAAAACTAAGAATTATTGAAACGAGAAATTTAAGATATGATGAACAAAAGAGTCAAGATAGGCTTTTTTGACTCAGGTGTGGGTGGAATATCAGTTCTGGCACACGCTGTAAATGAAGTTAAAGATGCCGATTACATATACTATGCCGATACAGACCATGTTCCATACGGGAAAAAGAAACCCGAAGAAGTCGTGGAATACAGTATTTCAGCGGTGTCATGCCTTATAGAACATGGAGCGGAGATTATAGTTGTGGCGTGTAATACCGCAACGAGCATGGCTATAAAAACCTTACGTGATACCTTTGATATTCCGATAATCGGAATGGAACCTGCGGTAAAGCCGGCTTCGGTCAAGCATCACGGAGAAAAAATACTCGTATGTGCAACTCCCCTTACAATAAGCGGGAAAAAATTGCACGACTTGATAGATGAAAACTATGCCGGAAGTGTATATCCGACACTTGTTGCGGCTCCTGAGCTTGTGACATTTGCGGAGAATGCTGTGTTTGACACGAAAACGGTAGTTGGATATCTTAAAACTATAATTGATACAAGTGAGAGATACGGTGCGGTAGTTCTGGGATGCACACATTTTTCATATTTCAGAGACAGCTTTAAGGAGCTTTTGGGAGAAACAGATATTATAGACGGAACCGAGGGAACCGTTAACCGCATGAAATA
>CAYTLG010000184.1:0-3199 GCA_964438725.1 uncultured Ruminococcus sp.
GTTATATACAGTGCAGTGACAGTGCTTTGTATGATGCTCCTCTCACTGACTAAGGTGACACGTGTGCTGTCTACGTTCGTCGTGCTTGGCGGAGCTGTCGGTCTTGCCTTTACATCTAATTTTTATTATCAGGCGGTAAAGAGAACCCTTGACCTCATATGTGAAAATCTCGGAGATATAGGATATACAACGTATATGCAGTTTATTTCGGGTTATGAATATACTTATCCCGAAGAAGAGCTTGTGAGTGCGGTATGCCTTGCACTTGTCGTGATATCGGGCGTTATTCTCTGTCTGATCATGGCAAAAAGAGTACGTGCGGTTCCGCTTGCTGTTGTATGTGCAATATATCTTGTTCCTGTTTTCACGTTTAATATTACAAGAACAAATATCGGACTAGCATTGGTGCTTGTGTTTATCTGCGGTTCCATTGCCATGTACATATCCGACTGTCTTTACGGCGGTGTGTTTGAGAAACGCAGAAACAAAAAAACAGCTAAGAAAGCAAAAAAAGCTGCGAAAAAACAGGCGAAATCCGATAAAAAGAAAGCAGCGGCTGAACTCAAGCATAACGCACTTCTTGCATATAACTCTGCCATAGAACGTGGAGAGACAAAGAGCAGTGCGAAAAAAGCAAGAGCTGCTGTATATGCAAAAGCAGAAAAATCTGCAAAAGAAGCGTCTGTTCTTGCGGAAAACAAAAAGAAATCGGCTCGTGAAAAGGCTGAGGCGGAAAAAAAGAACGCAAAGCTCGATGAGAAAGCAAAACGTAGCGGATATCTTGATGAGAAAATTAAGATAAACGCAAAAATCGCCTCACTGAGAAAATCAAAATCTCAGGATGACAAAAATACTGTCGCAGAGCTGAAAAAAGAGCTTGTTGAGCTTAAAAAGAATGAGTGGATACGCCGACACAAGAACAGTATCGACTCACTCAAGCTCTATTTTGTATCAGGCTTTGCCGGCGGTATGGCAATGCTCGTCGCTTTTCTTGCAGTATGGCTTCCACTTGCGGCAGTCAGCAAAAATTTCCCGATAATTGATGTTATCAACAACAGAATGCAAGTCGCACGTACATACGTGACTGCTTATCTTATGGGAGATGACATTGATTTGAACTCACTCTCAATGTACGGCGGCGTTTCGGAGCTGAATCCCAGAAGTGTTGACTTTAACACACCTCAGTACACAGGTCAGAAGCTGTTCACGGTTGATGTTGGATATCAGGCTCCCGTGTACATGAGAAGCTGGCTTGGCTCAAATTATTCGCTTGAAACAGATACGTGGACTTCTGCCGACTCCGATGAGGTAATAGCATATCGTTCACGCTTCGGAAGCTCATATTCGCCTGACAATATCACATATTTCTTCAACAAGTATGTGTATCCTACGGCACTTGAAACTACACGTGTAAACCAGTATCGTAACTTTGACGATTTCGGATTCCGTGTTTTCCAAGTTCATGTGAAGAGAGTGTCGGGAAACAGCAGAATAATCTTTGTTCCGTCGATTATGAATCCCGAAAATGGAATAATGGAATACGGATCCCTTGAACCAAACTCATTGAAGTATTCCGCATACTACGATGGCATATATTCTTCAAGATTTTTCAATGAGGACGTGGGTTATTCCGTGTTCTCCTCAAACCCTGTGATGAAAGAGCCGTCTCTTGCGGAAAATCTTGAGGGTTCGATAGAATACTATATGCTCGCAAAGACATATGCGGATGCGATAGATTCAATTACAGCGGAAATATCGCAGATGAAAACCTTTGACGAGGCAGCAACATATGTGTTTGAAACCAACCTCGGTGAAATAACAATTATCGGTCAGGATATGAGCATACTTTCGGAAATGTTTGAAGCGGATGTTGCAGAGCTTGGTTACAAGTACAAGTCCCAGTCATTCGTTGATATGTACCTCGAAATGACATCGGGTCAGAGAAAGCAGTTCCAGAATGCATATAATTCTGAGCTGAACTACCGTGACTATACTGAGGAAACATACAGAAACACTCTCGAAAATGATAAGATAGCGGCTCTTGCACAGCAGATACTCGATGACAACGGAATTGTTATGGGAGAGAAGCCGACTGTTGATAAATCATATCTCGAAACCAAAACCGAAAAGCAGATAGAACGCATGACTGCCCTTGAGAAATACGGCAATTACTACAAATCATGGTTCACATATGCTGGCAGCGGTGAGACTGTTCCGAGACATACAGTTATCATGGCGGTGATAGACTACCTTCGTGAAAACTATACGTATTCTCTTGACCCGAACTGTCCTCAGAAAGAGCTGTTAGATGAGGACGGAAACGTGGTTCTTGACGAAAACGGTGAGCCTATCATGGTTGACGATATCACAGCCGACTCCAACCTTGAAGCGTTCCTGTTCGATATCAAAGAAGGATATTGTGTACACTTTGCAACATCTGCGGTGGCTCTCCTGCGTGAGCTTGGATTTGCGGTACGCTATGACGAGGGTTATATTGCAAGCGGATTCTCAAAGACATACTCAAGGGATGCCGCCGCAAACTATCGTACCTCCGTAAGAGACTACGATGCACACGCATGGATAGAGATATATTATCCCGCTATGGGTTGGATGACATACGAATGCACTCCGTCCTACTGTGAGATAATGTACGATATCGTGGATAACACACAGTATGTGAGCGGAATTGACACAAACAAGGTCACTGTCAAGAAAGATACTGCCACTGATAACACGAGTGATGTTGTATTCGCAACTGAGGAAGAGATAGACTATGCCGTACTCTTTATCTCTATTGGTGTTATAGTGCTTGTATTAGTGGTTCTGAGCATCGTGTGGGCTGTTCTGAAGAAGAGAGCAATGAAGGCAGTGCGTCGCAGAAACGAGCTTGTCGAAAATTCTCTTGATGAGAGAAAATATCAGGCAGGTGAGACCGACCTTCATTCATCCGCACGTTCGATTACAGATGCCATACTTGATATACTCGATGCACTTGGCATGGCATACGCAAAGGGAGAGCTTCCCTCTGAATATGCGGCACGTGTCGAGAGTGAATACGGTGATATCTCAACACACAAGCTTACGGATGTTATGAACATCGTTGAAAAAGAAGAGTTTGGAGGAAAGATATCGTTCCGTGAGCTTTGCACCCTTGCTCAGTATCTCAAGGATATCGAGCATTCAATATACGCATCACTCC
>CAYTLG010000185.1:0-3157 GCA_964438725.1 uncultured Ruminococcus sp.
CCTATCCCCTGAATGCCGTGCTTTCCGCTGTATCCCTTTGAGAGTACGGGAGAAGAAGCGGGTTCTACTGCTACAACCTGAACATTGGGATTTTTAGACTTGAGATATCGACCGACACCTGTTATGGTACCGCCGGTTCCGACACCTGCAACGAAGATATCAACCTCTCCATCGGTATCCTCCCAAATTTCGGGACCCGTTGTCTTAAAGTGAGCTTCGGCATTTGCACTGTTCTCAAACTGACCCGGAATGAAGCTGTTTTCTATCTTTGAAGCAAGCTCATTTGCACGTTCAACTGCACCTGCCATTCCCTTTGAACCATCAGTAAGGATAAGGTCGGCACCGTATGCTTTCATGAGCTTACGTCTTTCAACAGACATTGTCTCAGGCATAACGATAACAATCTTGTATCCTCTCGCTGCCGCAACAGAAGCAAGACCGATACCTGTGTTACCGCTTGTAGCTTCGATAATTGTTGTTTTTTCGTTGATAAGCCCACGTCTTTCGGCATCGTCTATCATTTCACGTGCCGCTCTGTCCTTGGTAGAACCTGCGGGATTGAAATATTCGAGCTTAGCCAAAATTTTTGAATCGAGTTTGAGATTCTTCTCGATATGTGTCATTTCAAGCAGCGGAGTGTGACCAATTATCTCGTCCGCAGCCTTATAAATCTTTGCAGCCATAATCTTTTACCGTCCCTTTGCTTGATTTAATATATGTTATTTTATGGATTGTCAGATATTTGCGTCGTTTCCTATTACAAAATGAACAGGAAGTCCGCTTTCATATTCAATTGGAAGTTCTCCTGCGATGAGAGGTCTGATATACTCAAGACATTCATCGGTTACGTTGTTTCCATCCTCGGTTATGAACTCACGGGGTACATTCTTAACAACATTAGCGATAGTCGAAATGGGGGTAGGTTCAAATGTGATACCGTATTCTCCCTCTGTACGAACGAGCGACACCATACATCCGCTCTTTCCCTCAACAGCTTCAAGAACAGCAGTTTCACCTGCACGCTGTGACTCTGCGATATCGGTTGCGGATGCCATATGAGATGCACATCTCTGGGGAAGGTTCAATTCAATCGAACGAACCTTACATCCGAAACGCTTCTTTACCGCATTCTCAAGAACTTTACCTGTACCTGCAAGATATTTATGACCAAACACATCCGCTACGCCAGACTGACTTCCTGCACCTACATAGCTTCCGTCAGCAAATCTTGCACCTTCAGAAACTGCGATAACTACGTTCGGATGCTTTTCGAATGCACGCTCAACATCGGAATAGAACTGTTCCATAGAGAACGGAACTTCGGGAAGATACGCATAGTCGATAGAAGAACCGCTTATCATTCTCGGAAGTGCTGCGGCAGCTGTAAGCCATCCTGCATCACGTCCCATTATCTCGATTATTGTTACTGCCTTTACCGTATAAACAGCACAGTCACGGATTATTTCCTGTGTTACACCTGCGATGAATTTAGCAGCGGAACCATATCCGGGAGCATGGTCGGTAGCACATAGGTCGTTGTCGATAGTTTTCGGAACACCCATTACACGCATTTTATAATCGGAGGTTTCAAGATACTTCGTCAGCTTTGCAACGGTATCCATAGAATCATTGCCGCCAATATAGAAGAAATAGCGGATATCGTACTTTTTGAACAGCGAAATAAGATTTTCGTAAAACTCAGGCTCGTCCTCAGGCTTCGGCAGCTTTTTTCTACATGAACCGAGAGCTGCGGCAGGGGTCTGGGAAAGATGGGTAAATTTTGTTGTGTCAAGCTCGCCGTTTTCATCCGCCAACATGGAGCCAAGGTCACACATTCTCTCCTCAAGGAAGCCCTCGATACCATTTCTCATACCGTAGAGCTTTGTCATATTGTCACGGGACTCGAAAAATCCTTTTATAACTCCTGCGAGAGTTGCGTTTATAGCCGCTGTGGGTCCTCCAGACTGACCTACAACAGCTGCTCCGTGAAGCATTTCTTCCATTACATACACCTCTGATTAAAGATTTCACCAATATGATATCACAAGGCAGTGGCTATGTCAAGGAACGAAAATCACATTATTTTCCACGGATTTACATTTACTTCCGTCATTTTGCATTGTACCAGCTCTTTCCCGCTCCGCAATCGGCAGTAAGAGGTACACTGAGCTTGACAGCATTTTCCATTTCACGCACAAGTATCTCCGCAGCTTCGGCAGCACAGTCCTCACGAGCTTCAATTATCAGTTCGTCGTGTACCTGCATAATGAGACGTGCATCAAGTCCCGATTCTTCCAGTGCTTTATCGACGTTTATCATTGCAATTTTGATAACATCGGCTGCACTTCCCTGTATCGGGCTGTTCATAGCAACACGTTCACCGAATGCTCTGAGATTCTTATTTGTAGATGACAGCTCTGGAATATTACGTCTGCGTGCGAACATTGTAGAGGTATATCCGCATTTCTTTGCGTTTTCGACGGTCTCATTCAGGTATCTGTCTACACCCGAATATGTTCCGAGATAGTTTTCGATATATTCCTTAGCCATTTTTCGTGTAATACCAAGGTCTTTTGCAAGTGAAAACTCACCTATGCCATAAACTATACCGAAGTTTACAGCTTTTGCACGTCTTCTCTGCTCTGATGTTACCTCGTCTATCGGAACACCGAACACCTGCGATGCAACCTCTGCATGGATATCCTCACCATCGAGGAATGCTTTTTTCATCGCTTCATCGTCCGATAGAACCGCAAGCAGTCTCAATTCTATCTGTGAGTAGTCGGCATCAATAAGAGTATATCCCTCATCGGCAACAAAGTATTTTCTAAGCTCACGTCCCATTTCCATACGAACGGGAATGTTTTGGAGGTTCGGTTCACTTGAAGCAAGTCTGCCTGTTGCCGTACCTGTCTGATTGAGCTTCGTGTGTATTCTGCCGTTTTCATCCGCCTGGTCAGCAAGTGTCTCACCATAGGTACCACGCAACTTTGCAGTCTGTCTGTACATGAGAATATCGGAAATTATGGTATGATATGGTCTGAGTGCTTCAAGAGTATCGGCATCGGTTGAATATCCCGTTTTGGTTTTCTTTCCTGCGGGAAGTCCGATTTCATCGAAAAGCACTTCTCCAAGCTGTTTCGGAGAGTTGATATTG
>CAYTLG010000186.1:0-3156 GCA_964438725.1 uncultured Ruminococcus sp.
GCGAAACGTGCTACACGACCACCTTTAACGGTTTTGGATACACGGTTCACTACGACGAGCTTTTCCTTAAGTTCGAGCCCTTCGGGATTGAATCTCTTTGCCATTATTAATCCTTTCTTTAGTCGCAAGTCAATATGCGACTACTGCCGCCTTTTTCGACAGATATGATGTTTAATTTTGAATTAAACAGTGTATAAACCAGTCTTCTCTTTGCGTTTTGCCAGAGTTACGGGTGAACTTAGAACTTAAGTCCGCCTTCTCTTGCACCAGCAGCGAGCTCTGATACACGTCCGTGATAGATATAACCGCCGCGGTCGAATACAACTTCTGTAATGCCGCCTGCGAGAGCTTTTTCAGCGATCTTCTTTCCTACCTGCTTAGCAGCTTCCTTGTTGGAGCCGATACCTTCGAAATCCTTTTCTACGGTAGAAGCAGAGAAGAGTGTTACGCCCTTAACATCATCGATGATCTGAGCGTAGATGTGTGCGTTTGAACGGTAAACAGCCAGACGGGGACGTTCGGTTGTTCCGGAAATCTTGCTACGAACTCTCTTATGTCTCTTAAGACGCTGAGCATTTTTATCCTTTTTTGAAACCATTTTATACGTCTCCTTTCATTATTTACCGGTCTTTCCGGCTTTACGGCGGATATGTTCTCCGGTGTACTTAACACCCTTACCGTGGTACGGTTCAGGCGGTCTCTTTGAACGGATTTCCGCTGCGATCTGACCACAAACCTGCTTATCGTAGGACTTAACGATAATTGTGTTTGCGTCCGGAACTTCAAACTTTACGAGGTCGGTTTCCTCGAAGTATATGGGGTGAGAGTGACCGAGGTTAAGAGTGAGCTTCTTGCCATCCTTTGCTGCTCTGTAACCTACGCCAACGATCTCGAGCTTCTTTTCGTAACCCTGGGATACACCGATTATCATGTTATTGATAAGAGTACGTGTAAGACCATGGAGTGCACGATTTTCAGCTTCGTCATCGGGACGGGAAACGGTAACAACAGAACCTTCAACAACAACTGTCATCTTCGGGTTAGCTGTATATGTGAGGGTACCCTTTGCACCCTTAACTGTGATAAGATTATTTTCTCCTACTGTTACGGTAACGCCTGCGGGAACCGTGATCGGAGCTCTACCAATTCTTGACATTGTAACCTCCTCTTCCCTTACCAGACGAACGCGAGAATCTCGCCGCCGACATTTTCACGTCTTGCTTTCTTATCGGTCATGATGCCCTTGGATGTGGATACAAGAGCGATGCCAAGACCGTTCATAACCTTAGGCATATCTTCACAGCTGGAGTAGATACGGAGACCGGGCTTGGAAACTCTACGGAGACCGTGGATAACCTTAGCCTTCTGGGGACCGTACTTGAGTGCGATTCTGATAACACCCTGCTTGCCGTCTTCGATAACCTGCACGCTCTTGATATAACCCTCTGCGAGAAGAATATCAGCGATAGCCTTCTTCATATTGGAAGCGGGGATATCAACAGTCTCGTGCTTTGCGTTATTCGCATTTCTGATTCGTGTGAGCATATCAGCGATAACGTCTGAAATCTGCATAATTAAATTCCTCCTGTCATGCAAGTAAAATTTGTTCTTGCTGCCGTACAGTTCTGTTTATTGACAGCTTTGTACGGCTGCTACCGATGGTAAATTCGGTCTTTGCCGAGTTCCTGTCGGTATTGACTTTATATTACTGCTCATGAGCGATTGTACTCATGAGTCCAGTACTGATTTAGGATGATAAAACCTTTTTAGGAATTACCAGGATGCCTTCTTTACGCCGGGAATCTGGCCTTTGTAAGCGAGTTCACGGAAGCAGATACGGCAGATACCGTACTTACGGAGATAGGCATGGGGACGTCCGCAGATCTTGCAGCGGTTGTATTCTCTTGTGGAGAACTTCTGCTCTTTCTGCTGTTTTAAAACCATTGATTTCTTAGCCATTATTATTCTCCCTTATATCTTACTTTGCGAACGGAGCACCCATAAGTGTGAGGAGCTCCTTAGCTTCTGCGTCGGTATTAGCTGTGGTTACGAAGCAAATGTCCATACCACGGATCTTGTCTACCTTATCGTACTCGATTTCGGGGAATATAAGCTGTTCCTTGAGACCGAGGGCATAGTTACCTCTGCCGTCGAATGCATCAGGATTGATACCCTTGAAGTCACGTACTCTGGGAAGAGCAAAGTTGAAAAGTCTGTCCATGAATTCGTACATCTTTTCACCACGAAGAGTAACCTTTGCACCGATCTTCATGCCTTCACGAAGCTTGAAGTTAGCAACGGACTTCTTTGCGAATGTAGGAACTGCCTTCTGACCGGTAATAGCTGTGAGGTCAGTGATGATGGAGTCGATAACCTTGGAGTTTTCCTTAGCGTCGCCTGCACCAACGTTGATAACGATCTTATCAAACTTGGGGATCTGCATCACGCTCTTATACTCGAATTTCTTCATGAGAGCGGGAGCGATTTCATTTGTGTATACTTCTTTAAGTCTTGCAGCCATCGTCTACCTCCGGGATTAAAGCTCTGCGCCGCACTTTGTGCAAACGCGAGTTTTCTTGTCGCCGTCGATCTTGTGAGCGGCTCTTGTGGGCTTCTTGCATTTGTCGCAGTAAAGCTGAACCTTGCAGGAGTACATTGCAGCGGGAGCTTCTACGATTCCGCCCTGTTCCTGGGGAGATCTTGCCTTAACGTGCTTCTTTACGATGTTAGCACCTTCAACGATTACTTTGCCTTCTTTGGGGGATACTTCTACGACCTTGCCGATAGTTCCCTTGGAATTACCGGAGATTACGATAACCTGGTCGCCGGTCTTTACATGAAGTTTTTTTCTCATTTTACGTCCCTCCATTAAAGAACTTCCGGTGCAAGGGAGAGAATCTTTGTAAATTCGTGTTCTCTGAGCTCACGAGCTACAGGACCAAAGATACGTGTTCCCTTGGGGTTCTTGTCTTCAGCAACGATAACCGCAGCGTTTTCGTCGAACTTGATGTAAGAGCCGTCGTTTCTGCGGAGACCCTTTCTGCTTCTTACGATTACAGCCTTAACAACGTCGCCCTTTTTAACAACGCCGCCGGGGTTAGCCTTTTTAACTGCACAAACTACAACGTCACCGATGTTAGCGTAACGTCTGCCTGT
>CAYTLG010000187.1:0-3128 GCA_964438725.1 uncultured Ruminococcus sp.
GATATATAGATTCTTATAAGTCTATCGACTTTGGCAAGCTCCTTATCGTCCAGTGGGATCACCCCCGTGAGTACGTGGAAAAGAGTAAATTCGATCCCATAAAACGCATTATGTAGGCACTACCGCAAAAATCGATCCCTTATATTGTATTGTGAACTGATTATGAATTCAACTTTCATTTGTCTGTTTCAGTTTTTCATACACCTTAGCCGTTAATCTGCAATCGTCAATGGCTCTGTGCGATTGTTCACCGCCAACACCAAAATACTGCGACAGCGAACTCAGCTTATAGCTTTCAATATCGCTTATCAGTTTTTTGACCATGTCGAGCGTATCACAAACTTTGTTTTCGAGCTTCTTTATTCCATATGCTTCGCAAGTATGATTTATGAACGACATATCGAATGGAGCATTGTGACACAGAATATCACTTCTGCCGATAAAATCAACGAATTTATTCATCACCTCTTCACATTTCTCACCGTTCGAACATAGATTTCATTTGTTATTCCGGTGAGCTTTATTATGCTTTCTTTCAGAGTTTGTCTGATTTTTATAAGCTTGCAAAACGATTCCTTTTCTTCTCCGTCTTCGTATCTTACAGCCGCAATTTCCGTTATCTCATCTTTTCCGGGTCTGAGTCCCGTTGTTTCGATATCAATTGCAACATATTCGCTAAAAATAAACTTCTCTGTGTTATTTTTGCTTTTTGCATTGCTAATACGCTTGATTTTTCGGTATTTTGCCGCTTTGCTGAAGCCGTACGGCAGAGCATTTTGTGGCTCAAATACCTTTTTTATCAGCTTTACACCATCATAATCCACTGGCTGCCATGTGGTGTTATGCACACGAAAATCCATTCCCTGCCATTCCAAGGAACATTCCATTTTTTTGATGCTTCCTTGTATATCGCACGAACACGCACTCCTTCCCTGCCTCTGAGTTGCTGCACTGTTAGCTTTGATACATCTTCATTTTGAAAACGCATTGCGTACATTTTCCGTACTACATCTGCGTGCTTTCGCTGATTTGTAACCATTTCAGCCTGCTTTATCAGAAGGGTTGAGTGATAAGTCAGAGGTCTTCCGTCTGCATAGTAGCGAACTCCCTTTTCTCCTACCCCAATAAGTGTCACTCCCATGTCCCCGATAAGCTCGACTGCACGGTGTGTAATATCAGTTCCGGGACCTAGAAATAGTACGGATATTCCAGCCGCAGGTATATGTGGCAAGCCTTATTTCACCGTTTATCGTCTCAACGTAGCCCTTGTCCGCTTTCTTTAATACGATAAATCTTCGCTGTCTCTTACCTTTGCTTCTGCTTTCTTATCGTCTTTTGCGTCAAAGTTCTTGTTAAGCATACTGTGAAGTGTACTCATTCTTCCACGCTTGGGTTCAGTAAGCAAGAAAGCCTTGGCTTTACCTTGTTTTATATCGTATTCATTTGTATACTCAAAGTAAGCATCCTGTTCTAACTCCAACATAGTTTCTTCATCGGGTTCTCTGTATACCTCACCGACAAGCGATGAAATATCTTTGGGTATCGTTATTGACTGCGGCAAGGTTCTTCTCGTTTTTCCGAGCAACCATCTTCCGTAAATCAATTCGGATGACTTGTCAAATTCACTATCTTCGGTATCAATAACATAACAGTACGCTTCCTGTAAAAGCTCCGGGCGATTTCTTTCATGTCGGTGTAAGCGTCCGATTCTTTGAAGAAGCAAGTCCATAGGACAAAGCTCCGTTATCATCAAATCAAAGTCAAGGTCTAGCGACTGTTCCAGTACCTGAGTTCCGATAACGACCAGTCCGTCACGATTCTTTGACTGCTTTCCTACACGAACTACAAGCTCTTTTTCACGTTTGGTCCTTTCGGTCATAATGTATCTTGAATGATACAGCTTGACTTCAAAAGTCGGAAATTCACCTGATATTTTTTCGTACAATGCCTGTGCCTTTTCGACGGTGTTTACAATAATTCCCACGCAGCCGCCATCATACAGCCTTTCGTTTAAAATATCGCAAATATCGTCATCGCAGGTCTTTTGAATATGTACTGTTTTTTCAACAAAATCATGCTCAATATCAGATTTTTGCTTAATAAAAGTTCCGTCTGTCCATGATATAAGCGGATATGCCAAGGTATCTGCCGAATCTGTTTTTTCAATCGACTGTTTATAGTTTGTGTTACCCATGTAAGACTTCATAAGTTCATTACGTCTCTGTGATGGCAGAGTCGCAGACAGAATTATCACCGGGACTTTATATTCCCCAAGCCATCTAAGCGTGCGATCAAGATAGACGTTCATGTACGCATCATAAGCGTGACATTCGTCTATAATAACAACTTTTCCGGCAAGTCCGAGGTGACGCAGCATGATGTGCTTTTGTTTAATGGATGCCATAAGTATCTGGTCAACGGTTCCAACTACGAAATCCGCAAGAAGTTACGTTTTTCTTCCCTCAAACCATGAGTGTGTTACTATATCAGTTTCACCTGCGTCGCTGTTTTTGTTGTTTGATTCCTCGTCTTTTGCATCCGAATCCTGCTCAACGGAGTATACTGACTTAAGCGAAAGATATGAATCTACCAAATCATAATTTGAGTGAGCCAGTCTCACTGAAAAAAACTGATTTTCAGAATTTGAATTTTGTGAACTTTCCAGAAAATCCAACATTCGGTCGAATATGCAATTTGTAGTAGCTTGTGTCGGAAGTCCGAAGAATACACCGCCGCAACCAAATTGTGCCGCCATAATTTCAGCCGCCGCAAGGGATGCTTCTGTTTTGCCGATTCCCATCTGAGCTTCAATTATCATCATTAACGGTTTCTCTGCTTTGCTTGCAATCTCCATAGACGCTGACTGGAGATTGTTCGGTGTAAAACCAAATCTGCTCTTGAAATTCTCCTCGTTCATCACAGTGCCTCCACTATTCCAGCAAGAAGGAAGCTTCAGCTTATCAAGTGCATTTTTTAGTCTTGCGTCAAAATCAACCGATATATCCTCATCATACTTAAATAGCGGAAACAAATTTTGGTCACTTGCTATCTAGTCTGCGGTTATAAGAAGTCCTGTGAGCAACATTTGCTCTGTCATGCTCAACTTTTGATGAAGCTCGGAAATATCA
>CAYTLG010000188.1:0-3119 GCA_964438725.1 uncultured Ruminococcus sp.
GAATATAAGGATATCGAAAACTGAAGGAGCAAGTAATGAAGAGAATAGCATCGCTCATACTTTCGGCTGTGTTTCTTGCGTTGTCATGTGCGTTCGTTTCGTGCGGCGGAGAGACACATACAGCCGAGGAAATGCGTGAGATAGTGATTCCGCTTATAGAAAAATCGGAGGAGCTTAACGTAATATACTTCGGAGAGGGACTTCCGCTGACCGTTGACCCTGAGGATGCGGCAAAGTTTTATTCATCGTTTGACAGTGATATTGAATCAATAAGCTATCATCCCGTAGATAAGTCATGCGGATATGCCACGATTGATGAGATAAAATCCGCTACACTTGAGGTTTTCACAGAGTCATATTCCGAGTACCTTTTCACACTTGCCTTTACGGGTATATCCGATACCGTGAATGACGGTGTGGGAGATAAGCGTGAGACCTCAGCATATGCACGTTATCTTGAACAGTCCGGCGTGCTTACCGCAAGAATAGACCTTGCAGATGAAGCCATGACGCTTGGCAGAGTGTACGATACAGATAAGCTTGAAATAGTCCGTGAAAAGGATAATTACGTCTTGGTGTCGATACCGACAGAGCTTAACGGACGTGAATATGACGTTGAGCTGAAGCTGATTGAGACCGCAGACGGCTGGAGACTGGATACTCCTACATACTGAAAAAGGCAAAGCAGCAGGTGTTAAAATACTCAGCCGAAATAATGAATTTTGTCTCATTGCACACCGCATTTTTAAGTATACATGGCAATTTTAACATGATTATTCGAGTTTGTGCAAAAAAATTTCTGTGTGCTATTGACAATATGTACAGATTGGTGATATAATTTATGCAGACAGTTGTTTTTTTGCTGCCGTTATTTTGTAGTTGCGGAGGTGCGTGATGCCGTCATCTTATAAACGACTTCTCGTTGCTTCTGCCAAAGGCGGTGTCGGTAAAAGTACGACCGCACTCGGAATTGCAGCGGAAATGGCTCGTATGGGAAAGAAAACTCTCCTGTGCGACCTCGACATGACAAGTCGTAGTCTGGATATGCTCGCCGGAGCTGAGGACAGAGTGCTGTTCGGTTTTTCGGATGTTCATGAAGGAAAGCCGCTCGACGATGCAATTATCCGTGATGTAGGCGGTATCGAAGGACTTTGTCTCCTGCCTGCCTCGTATAATGCCTCAAAGAACGGTGTTAACGTGGCGGATAATGCAGAGCGTACTGAGCGTGTCATGCATGATATCCTCTCATCAGAGGAGTTTGATTTTATCGCGGTCGATACAGGCGGAGGTATAGCTCTTGCCGAAAGAATAGCTCATCTTTTTGATACGGTCATTGTAACCTCTGAGCAAAGTCAGGTCTCATTAAGAGCTGCTGAATATGCAGGTGAACGTCTGTCAGCGGCAGGTGGACGTAATATCCGACTTGTGGTATGTGCGTTTGACCTTCCTGCCGTAAAAAAAGAGAACCGTGCGGGAATAATCGAAATGATAGACCGAAGCTCGCTGAAATGTGTGGGCTGTGTTCCCTTTGATAAAAAGCTCGGAAAGATGCAGGACGAGGGAAAAATACCCCTCAGAACATCCTCGGCAGCGGCGTACCGTAATATAGCAAGACGGCTTGATGGATATGACGTACCGTTGTTCCATGGAATACGTGGAATGCGAAAGAAGCTCTCATCGGCACTGTAACGGCAAATAACAATATTAAGTTAAAAAACAGAAGTAAAGAAAGGAACGGATTGACATGGATATAGCACTCATAGCGGACGATACCAAAAAGGAACTTATGACCCAGTTTTGCATAGCCTATTGCGGAATACTCTCAAAGCACCATATATGTGCAACCAATATTACAGGAAAGTATGTTCAGGAAGCTACGGGACTTGAGATAGAGAAGCTTCTTCCCGGATCTCATGGAGGAGCACAGCAGATAACCTCACGAATATCCTATAACGAAATTGACGTACTCCTTTACTTCCGTAGTACAACTCCCAATCATGACTACGACGAGAACGAATATAACCTTCTCCGTATGTGCGACGTACATAACGTGCCTATGGCTACGAATATCGCAACGGCAGAGGTTCTTATCTGTGCCCTCGACCATGGTGACCTTGACTGGAGAGAGATAGTAAACCCGCGTTCCGACTATAACAGAAGAAGACGCGGCCTGAGTTATTAAGCAAATAAAAGCTAAGTAAACGTCTCATTTTTCATGCGAAGTGAGACGTTGATTTTTTGAAGCGGAGAATATATGATAAAATTGTTGTTTTTCGGAGACGTCGTTGGCGAATGCGGTGTTTCTTTGATGGAAAGAGAGCTGCCGAATCTGCGTAAAAAATACGGTGCGGAGCTTGTCATAGTGAACGGTGAAAACTCAGCCGAAGGAAACGGAATGTCATCAATGTCTGCGGAAAGACTTTATGACTGCGGAGCTGATATAATCACAGGCGGAAATCATACATGGAAGCGTAAAGAAGTATATCGCAGACTTGACGATGAACATTATCTCGTGCGTCCTGCCAACTACCCTGCCGATGCACCCGGTCTCGGTTACGCTATCGCAGAGGTAAGAGGATATCGTGTGCTTGTCATGAATCTTCTCGGCTGCGTTTATATGGAACCACTCATGCCCCCATATGAATGTGCGGAAAGAATACTTAAAAACGAACGCGGACGCTATGATATCGCAGTTTGTGATTTTCATGCGGAAGCTACCTCGGAGAAGCTGTTCCTTGCGAGATATTTCGATATGAAATCCGACTCTAAGTTCTCCGTTGTTGTGGGAACTCATACTCACGTTGCGACCGCCGATATATCAATACTTCCCGGTGGAACAGGCTATATCACAGATCTCGGAATGTGCGGTTCACACGGCGGAATACTCGGCGTAAAAACGGAATCTATAATCCATAAGTTTACCGTAAAAACCCCGACTGCCTTTGAACCTGCAAAAGGATATGAGATAATAAACGGTGCATACTTTGAGATAGATGAAAAAAGTGGTAAGTGCCTCCGTGCCGAAAGAGTAGAGTACCGTGACTGAATAAAATAGTTGCAAATATCCACTCAGCGTGTCTGTTGTGTGGATATTTTTTTATATTTTATTATTAATATGA
>CAYTLG010000189.1:0-3080 GCA_964438725.1 uncultured Ruminococcus sp.
ATTCAGCACTTATTAATGATGAGTTTGTGTCATTCACAGTGAAACAGCACTTTTTGTATCCGAGGACGGAAGATATCGCATAAGCAGTACCCTCGCCACCGTCACCTGTCGGAAAAACCACAGTTTCAGTATATGGCAGACGTTTTTTAACTCCGTTTGCTATTGCCGTACCCGCTTCGAGTGATGAAAGTGATCCTTTGAATGAATCACTGGCGATTACTATTTTATTCTTCTTCATTATAGTGGCAAGGTGAATGATAGAATTTCTTGAGGTCAACACAGTATTCACCGTCAACTTCACGGAATCCGAGAGATTTAATATAGCCGTTGTCAGCTGCGTTTTTGTCGAAATAAATCATGGGAATATCGGCACGGTAAATAAAATTCATCACGGTACGGACAAGGATTATTACAGCTTCGTCTTTTTCACATTCCGGTGGAAAAGCAAGAGTTTTTATCACAGCCTTATCGGAAGAATATGTGAACTGGCAAAGAGCGATGACAGATGTAACTGTAGTGCAGTCCTCATCAAGCTCACCTGCGAAGAAAGCATATGTATCGGGGTGATATTCGCATCCAAGGAGTTTTGATATTTGAGCTTGCAAATCCTTTGAGCGAACAGGTTGAACTTCAAACATAAACAAAATGCCATGCAAAAACTATACGGCACGGCAGCTCCTTTGTATTATTTTAGATATTTTTAAGATATGCAACCTCATCATCGGTAAGGTATCTCCACGAACCGCCTTTGAGACCGACGAGAGAAAGCTCGCCTATGGAAATTCTGATGAGACGTGCAAGTTTTAAGTCGTTATGGGCACAGATATTGCGTATTTCACGGTTGCGTCCCTCGTAAAGTGTAAATTTAACGATGGATGAATCCGCTTTTCCGCACTTTGTATATCCGACAAGCTCCACTCCAAATGGCTTTAACATATATCCGTTAAGCTCGAAAGGTTGCTTTATTCTTTCAATATCCTCCTGTGTGAGGTGAGATGTGACGGTTGCCATGTAGCATTTGGGAATCATGTGCGATGGATGTGTCAGTTTGTTTGTAAGCTCGCCATCGTTGGTGCAGATAAGCATTCCCTCAGAATAAAGGTCAAGTCTGCCAACAGGGTAAAGACGGCATCCAACATCACCTATAAGGTCTGCGACAGTCTTTCGTCCCTGTTCATCGGACATTGTTGTGACATATCCCGATGGCTTATTGAGCACGACATATGTAAAGCGGGGACTTGCGATATCTCCGCTGATTTTTTTATCTCCAATATATACTTCGTCGTTTTCGGGGTCAACTTTATCACCGAGAGTGGCTTTTTCACCGTTCACAGTGACATTTCCACGAAGTATTTCTTCCTCTGCGGCACGTCGTGACATAACACCGCAGCTGCTGATATATTTCTGTAATCTTATTTTCTCCATAAAGTACCATTAATCAAAGTGTTCGAGTATGCGTCTGTGAAGTGGTGGTTTGTCGTTCTGTATATATACGCTTGACTCAGCATACAGCGGAAGCCTTGCAATTTCATCCATGCCGAGATTGAAAACGACATAACCGAGTATATCTCCGGTGTATATCGGCGGAAACAGAAGTTGGTCTGCTTCAATTCGGTGACTTACTTCTACACCGTTTTTCAGACATAATGAATATCCGTCACGATTCGATGCACGAATAAATCCGTTTTCAGCACCGACACACGGAATTTCCACAGTAAATTGACCCTCGTATGCTAAGGTTTGACTGTGGTATGTGGAAAAACCAAGCTCATGCATAGCAAGATGGTCATTCCAGTCATCTGACGCATTGAGAGTTACGGCAATAACGGAAACTCCGTCACGTTCTGCACATGAAACAAGGCAGCGACCACTCCGCTTTGTATATCCTGTTTTGACTCCGACAACATCATCAGAGAGTCGCAGGAGCTTGTTGTGATTCAGAAGATGACGTGTACCATCAGAACTCATCGGAATCTGATATTTGTACGTAGATACTATCTTTCTGAACACATTATTTTGCATTGCATAGGCTGTCAGTTGTGCTAAATCTGAGGCGGTAGTGTAGTGTTCATCATTGTCAAGTCCGTGTGGATTTGTGAAATGAGTGTCACTCAAGCCGAGTTCAGCTGCTTTCTTGTTCATCAGCACCGAAAATTCTTCAATACTTCCGGCTATTTCATATGCAACAGCTGCGGCGGCATCGTTTGCACTTTCAAGCATGATTCCGTAAAGCAAATCTTCAAGGGTCAGTTCTTCACCCTCAGACAGATAAATACTTGAACCCTCAATACCACAAGCATCAGCGGAAACCTTGACTTTTTTGTGTATGTCACCGTTTTCGAGTGCGATCAATGCGGTCATTATCTTGGTTGTGCTTGCCATGGGAAGTCGTACGTGTGCGTTTTTTTCAAATATTACGTCACCGCTGTCGGCTTCTATAAGAATAGCGGAATGAGCGGAAACATCGACTGCACGCACTGCAAAAGAGCAAAGCAACAACATAACGGTCGTAATTATCAATGTGAAGCTCACAGCCGTTGCCGTTTTTTTCTGTATGGGTTTTGTTTCAGTCATAATGTAGTTTCTCCGATAATTGTTTTATGAGAAGTATTCCCGAAAAAACATACAATATGACTGAGAGAATATTACTTAAATGTCGTTTTCTTCATTTTTCTTACCGAATACGGATTTGATACGCTCGATAAGTTCCGGTGAGCGTTCAAGGAATCCTACTACGGAAGAAACAGTATCGGTATTTCCTGTGCTTACGGGAGCATTTACGTTAAGAATATTTACGTTACCGTCAGCCGCAACTATAAGGAATGCAACGGGAGTTACAGTAATACCTGTACCGCCGCCTCCACCGAAGTTGTTGTTGTGTGAATTTGCGTGAGCATCCTTTTTAGCATAGTCGAGACCGCCCGAGGCATAGCCTACTGTTATCTTGGAAATCGGGATAATAGTTGTTCCGGATGGAGTGGAAATGGGATCTCCTATGATAGTGTTGGCATCAAGCATCGTTTTGATGGAATCGAGTGAGGATTTCGTCATATCGCCGAGTTTGCTGTTATTTTCTGCCA
>CAYTLG010000190.1:0-3071 GCA_964438725.1 uncultured Ruminococcus sp.
GTTCGAAACCTGTTACCTGCACTTGATTTAATCCGAATCGTTTCTTTTAGAGTAAAGATTGATTCGGGTTATTTTTTTGAATAACAACAAAAGCTGACGTTACGGAGTGAACCGCTTACGCCAGCTTTTGTTTTATTTCATGAGTTTTGAGAACAGGATTGAGAACATCCAGTCACGGTTTATGCTGTCAACGTGTTCAAGCTCACCGGAATATGCTCCGAACGTGTAGGACTTATCTGCGTTGACGTGAGGACGTGCTGTGATTGATTCAGAGAAGCTGTCAGGCTCGATAACTCCGCATATGGTAGATATATCCCAGATAACACGGCTCCATGATACGGCGTTCTTAGGCGTGCAGGCTGCTACGTTGTCGTAGAGGTAGTCACCAAGCTCGGAGTTTCCTTTGAGAAAGTGACCAAGCTCCTGAATGCTGAGAATGAGGTGAGAAACTACACCACGGCAGGGGAAAAGCAGCATAGGCACACCGGAGGCAAACACGGCATTTGCTGCGTTTACGTCACCATCGAGGTTGAATTCACCGCCGCCGAACCACTTTGCATTTGCTCCAAGCCAAATTACAGCGATTTTATCCTTAATTTCAGGGTGGAGAAGAATTGCCGAGGCAACATTTGTGATTGCTCCGATAGCAACAACGTATGTTATTTCGTTGCTTTCCATTGCGTAGCGTGCGATTTGATGTGCGGCTTCGCTTTCTACGGGAGTGGATTCATCGGGCATTCTCTCGGTCGAGCCACGATAATACGGCGGCGTATTTACTCCGTGTGATTTTGCAACGAGTTCGGAGCAGATACCTATTTCACGGTAGCTTCTTTCCATACCGTCAGCATAGGAGTTGCTGTTTTCGTTATGGAAAGGAGCGGCAGTTACGCACACGAGGTCAATCTTGTCTTTTGCCAGCATTGCAAGGGCGAGAGCAAACTGGTCGTCAATCTCGTTGTACGTGTCTGTGTCGAGGATGAGACGTTTCATACCCGGCTTTTTGAGTTCTTCTTTGATGTTCATACTTTTTCTCCTTTAATATCTTAAATCAAAGTATTTCTTCATTGTCTCGTTCGCCGTTTTCTTGCGGTCGGTAAAATAATCATCAAGGTTGTTTTTCTTTGCACAGTCACGTATCAGTTGGTATGTTCCCTGTGCGATTGTGGGATATGCGTTTCCGAAAGCAAATGCGAAATCGAATGCGGGAGTGTCGAGAATCAAATCGAGCATATTTACGCTTTCGTTGTCACGTAACACATTCAGCATATTGTAATTGACGTATTCGTCGTAGATATATCCATATGAAGCTGCGTTGAGGTAAGAGAGAGTTACAGCGGCAAATTCACCGTTTGTATGGTTCTTCGGTACGGCAAAAACCGCTTCTGTGTTTGCAATGAGCGTGCGGTAATCGTCTTTTTCTTCTTCTTTGGGCAGAGGAAGTAT
The DNA here is from genome assembly GCA_964438725.1 of uncultured Ruminococcus sp. Taxonomy (GTDB): domain Bacteria; phylum Bacillota; class Clostridia; order Oscillospirales; family CAG-272; genus UMGS1696. The sequence continues at coordinate 1,444 of CAYTLG010000190.1, forward strand.
TCCCCAGTCGGCGGAGGAGTTTGTGAGCCATGACATAACATAAAGATAGTCAATTAGGAATGCAGATTCGCCTTTTGAAAAGATATTTACCGCTCCGCTACTTGAGTCGGTGATGCTGTAATTATCATTGTATATAGCATAGAGGTTGTTCATCGTTGTTTCAACCCTGGTCGGAGTGTATCCAATCACGGGAACCTTACGCACACTTGCACTGATGAAATCATTTCCGCTTGCCTTAAAAATCAGGTCTGGTAGGCGAGATGCAGTATGTTCTGCAGTTGTAGTGTAGTATTTTGTTTCGCTTGTGTCATTCAGCGTTTTGACAGACTCAGTCAGAGCAAGATACTTGTCCCATGTCCAGCTTCCGTTTTCAGCATAGGTATAAATAGATGAAATATCTGCTCCGGCATTTTCGAGTAAGTTTTTGTTCATGTACACTGCGGAAAATGAGGATGGAGATATAGAAGCCGAGCCTGCTACGCCGTATGTTGTATATCCACCGGAGGTCATATCGGAGGACATTGCATTAAAATACGGCTGGTCAATGTCAAAGAATGGCAGTGTACGCATATTAAGAAGTGTGTCTGCCATTCTGAACGTGCCTATCGTGTATATCTGAGGCATGAGAAGGTCGGTGTAATATGAATCTGAAGCGATTGCGTTCTTCAGTTCGGTCAGCATTGTGTCACTGTCGGCTACTGTCGTTATCAGTGAAATGTTGAGCTTTTCCTCCACCTCTGCGTTACGTACCATTGCTAGACGTGATACGGTGCTTTCGGTATTTTCAGGGGAGATAAAATCTTTGTCGGTAGTTGTGATGAAGAATACTGCTCCCTCGTAATCTCTTTGGGGAAGTGATGACATATATTCCTCCGAAAGAGCCTTGGTATCAACATCGGGAGTGTAGAGAGTATATCCCTTTTCCGTTTCGGCTTCTGTAATTGAGTCTGTATTGTTTACACCATCGGTAGTTTCACTGTCGGTTTCCGGTGCGATATCATTTACAACAATAAATCCGCACGATGTAGCGGACACGAGAATGAGTGAAGCAAGGGCGAGGGCTGCGATTTTTTTGAGAATCATTAGTATATATAACCTTGGGTATAAAACCCGAATAAAATCAGAATCTATGAGCATATTATAACATAATATCAAAGGCTTTGCAAGTATCAGCGTTATTCTTGGTGATTTGTTCGGAATAAAAAAAGACCCGATTATGAGTCGGATCTTTTGTATTGGGGTTATCTTAGAAAATCGGAACAACTGCTCCGTCGTATGTGGAGTTGATGTAGTTCTTTACTTCTTCGGAGAGGATAGCGTTTGCGAGAGCCTTTGATTTTTCGGAGTTCTCGTTGCCTTCCTTAACAACTACGATGTTTACGTATGTCTGAGCTGCTGTGGAGTCTGCGGTTTCAGCTGCGAGAGCTTCGGAAACTCTGAGACCGGCACCGATAGCGTAGTTACCGTTGATAACTGCAACTGCAACTTCGTTAAGAACTGTGGGAACGAGAGCGGCTTCCATTTCACGGATGTCGAGGTTCTTCGGGTTAGCTGTGATGTCCTGGATGGTAGCTGTGAGACCTGCACCTTCCTTGAGTTCGATAAGACCGTTATCAGCGAGGAGGAGG
>CAYTLG010000191.1:0-2902 GCA_964438725.1 uncultured Ruminococcus sp.
GTCACATACATCGGAAAGTGCAATCCAGTCACCAAAGGAGGACATACGGTCTGTTCCTCTTGCTCTTGCGTATGCACAAGCGAGGGGAGACTCGTCAAGACCTTCGATATCATCAACAAAGCACATCTTCTTGAGATCTTCATCGAGCTTGAATCCGAGAGCAGCAGAGGTAGGAGAAACGTGCTTGAAGGATGTAGCACAGGTGATTCCGGTAGCTTCTTTGAGTTCCTTTACGAGCTGCCAGCTGTTGAATGCATCAAGGAAGTTGATATATCCCGGTCTGCCGTTGAGTATTTCAATCGGAAGCTCTTCACCGTTCTTCATGTATATTTTTGCAGGCTTCTGGTTAGGGTTACAGCCATACTTGAGTTCAAATTCTTTCATTAATATATACCCCCGTTAAGTCAAGCACCGTGCTTGTTGATAAGTCTTTCTTCGATTTCGCCGCTTTCAAGGTCGGTCATGCGAACATAAAGGGAAATTTTGTTGTTTTCATCGAGGTTGTCCCAAATTTCCTTTGTGAAGCAGTCAATGCAGGCGGGAATTTCAATTCTTTCAGGCTCGCCTACGAATGTGGGAATGGGATTTCCGTCGGTCACATAAGTGTGGATGAAATGACCGAGACCTGCCTTTGAGGGATAAGAGAATGTTTCACGAACACAATCTGACCCCTCTTCGTCAAGAGACTTGAGAATGCTCATTTTGTACTTGAAGTTACCGTCAGCACGATAGATTATGCCGGAAATTCTGGGAGTCCAGTTCGGTGAGTCAGGTTCAAATTCTCTTGTGTCAAGGGCGGATTCAAATGTGCCGCCTGAGAGAATTGTATCTCTGATTGTATCGGTCTGGTCACCGTTTGTTACTACAACAATGTTTCCGAGGTCACGGATAGGGTAGTATATGATGAGTGAGGGGTCTTCAACCTTTGATGCATCATAAGGATGTGTCTTCATATCTCTGCCTTCGGGAATGAATACACGGTTTCTGCTGTTTTCGCTTCTTCCCATGATGAAATAAGCCATAGCAGCTTTCTTTCCATCGGGAGTTTTACCAATCATAATACCACGTCCGACATACGGATTTCCTGCGAGTACGTCCTTTATCGTGTTTATCTTATATACGTTCATACCATTCTCCTTGTCAGTTGTTATTCGGATGGTCGTTCGATGAGAGAAGTGCGGCAACAGTTTCACACGCTTCAGGAAGTATAATCCATTCTGCGTTTTCCATAACTCTCTTTTGAAGAACTTCGGGAGTGTCGCCGTCTTCAATATATACCGCACGCTGAGCTATAATCTTGCCACCGTCGGGAATGCTGTTTACATAGTGGACAGTAGCACCTGTTACCTTTACACCGTACTCAAGAGCAGCTTCGTGAACTCTGAGACCGTAGAATCCCTTTCCGCAGAATGACGGAATAAGTGAGGGGTGAACATTGATAATTCTGTTTTCGTAACGGTCAGTGAAGTTTGCTGAAAGAATCGACATAAATCCGGCAAGAACTATCATTCCGATGTTTCTGGATTCAAGCTCTGCGATGATTTTTTCTTCAAATTTGTCTCCGCATTCTTTGCGTGAAACCACAACGGATTCGATACCGTGGTTTTTAGCTCTCTGAAGTGCATAAGCATCCGGAGAAGAGGAAAGTACAAGTGCAAATTCACCGTGAGGTATCTTTCCTTCCTCAGAGGCTTTGATTATCGCTTCAAGGTTTGTACCACCGCCTGAGACAAATACTGCAATTTTTACCTTGTTCATATTACTTGAGGATTACGCCTTCGTCAGAGGAAACTATCTCACCCATGATGTATGCTTCTTCGCCGTTAGCTCTGAGAATCTCAACAGCACGGTCAGCATCGTTCTTGGATACGATAATGCTCATACCAACGCCCATGTTGTAGGTGTTGAACATATCTCTTTCGGAGATGTTGCCTGTCTTTGCGATAAGGTCGAAAATAGGGAGAACCTTAACAGCGGACTTTTCGATAAGTGCGGATTTGCCATGAGGTATAGCACGGGGAAGGTTTTCGTAGAATCCACCGCCTGTGATGTGGGAAATGCTCTTTACCTTAACTTCATCCATGAGAGCGAGAACGGGCTTTACATAGATTCTTGTAGGTGTAAGGAGTGTTTCACCGATGCTCTTTCCGCCGAGTGCATCTACGGGAGTCTTGATGTCAGCATTCTCGATATCAAATACCTTACGAACGAGTGAGAAGCCATTGGAGTGTACACCGGAGGAGGGAAGTGCGATAATAACGTCACTCTCAGCAACATTTTCCTTGTCGAGAACAGCGTCACGGTCAACGATACCGCAAGCATAACCTGCGAGGTCGTATTCGTCAACAGGATAGAAACCGGGCATTTCGGCAGTCTCACCACCAACGAGAGCACATCCACCCATTACGCAACCGTCAGCAACACCTGAAACGATAGAAGCAATCTTTTCGGGAACGTTCTTACCGCAAGCGATGTAGTCAAGGAATACGAGAGGTCTTGCTCCACAGCAAATGATGTCGTTTACACACATAGCAACGCAGTCGATACCGACTGTGTCATGCTTATCCATGAGAAAAGCAATCTTGAGCTTTGTACCAACGCCGTCTGTACCTGAAACGAGAAGGGGGTGCTTTACGGAATACTTTTCCATAACAAGGCCGAGGTCGAAAATACCACCGAAGCCGCCGATTTTGTCGCAAACGCCGTCTACGACTGTACGGGCAATGTGCTTCTTCATGAGTTCTACGGCTGTATATCCTGCGGTGATGTCAACTCCTGCGTTTTTGTATGCTTCACTGTAGCTTTTCATTATTTTCTACCCTTTCAATTATCTGTATTTGTGTTTTCGGATATTTTCTTTGAAAATTTAGGCTGTGTTTTGAATCCGGGGACTCTCGTGGGG
>CAYTLG010000192.1:0-2889 GCA_964438725.1 uncultured Ruminococcus sp.
CAGCCTTTTCTGCAGGAAGCTTGAGGGAGTTGGAACCGAATGTGATGTAAGCATCTTCGCCCTTCTTTTCGAGAACGCAGTTTACGAAGTTCATCTGAGGTGTTCCGATGAAGCCTGCAACGAAGAGGTTTACAGGGAGGTCGTAGAGGTTCTGAGGTGTATCAACCTGCTGGATAAGACCGTCCTTCATTACAACAATACGAGTAGCCATTGTCATAGCTTCAGTCTGGTCGTGAGTTACGTATACGAATGTTGTACCAACTCTCTGGTGGATCTTGGTAAGCTCAGTTCTCATCGTTGCACGGAGCTTAGCGTCAAGGTTGGAAAGAGGTTCGTCAAGAAGGAATACCTTCGGGTTACGAACGATAGCACGACCGAGAGCAACACGCTGCTTCTGACCACCGGAAAGAGCCTTCGGCTTTCTGTCGAGAAGGTGAGTGATATCGAGGATACGGGCAGCTTCTTCTACGCGACGCTTGATTTCTTCCTTCGGAGTCTTACGGAGCTTAAGACCGAATGCCATGTTGTCGAATACGGACATATGAGGATAAAGAGCGTAGTTCTGGAAAACCATGGCAATATCTCTGTCCTTCGGAGCAACATCGTTAACGAGCTTGTCACCGATGAAGAGTTCGCCTTCACTGATTTCTTCAAGACCTGCAATCATACGGAGGGTAGTTGTCTTACCGCAACCAGAAGGACCTACGAGAATAAGGAATTCCTTGTCCTTGATTTCGAGGCAGAAGTCGGATACAGCTGTAACGCCGCCCGGATATTTCTTATAAATGTGTTTAAGGGATAAGCTTGCCATTAAATAATCCTCCTTGGATATTCATAAAACAGAATTTTATTAATGCCTGAGTAACTTCATACATTTTTTGAACTGCGTATATTGTATCAAATCTTTGCGTTTTTTTAAAGAGCCTTTTTTACCGAATTTTTATTTAATAGTTTGTGCAAACTGTACATTAAGACCAGTTTCATCCGACTTACCAAACCAATGCAAGGCTCTAATTATTCTAATAAAATTAGAACTCAATCTTTTGCAACGCCTTTTCTCGTGAGAGATATACGTTTTTTTGCTTTATCAACACCTTTTACGACAACTCGCACAACATCTCCGACAGACAGCACCTCGGACGGATGCTTGATAAATCTGTCGCTCATTTACGATATATGGAGAAGTCCATCCTGATGCACACCTATATCAACAAATGCACCGAAATCAGTTACGTTACGCACTGTTCCCTCAAGCACCATTCCATCGGTTAAATCATCAAGAGTCAGCACACGTTCTTTCAGTACAGGCGGCGGAAGTGAATCACGTATATCACGTCCCGGCTTTTCAAGCTCATCGAGAATATCCGAAAGTGTCATTTCGCCGATTTCCAGCTCATCTGCCAGCTTTTTCACACCATATTTTTTTACATCCTCCCTGAGTCTTATACCGCCGTGTGCATCGTTCTTGGTATAACCAAAGGTTTCAAGGAGCTTCTGTGCGGCTTTATATGACTCCGGATGAACACCGGTATTATCGAAAACTTCATCTCCGTCCGGAATACGCAAGAATCCCGCAGCCTGTTCAAATGCCTTTGCACCAAAGCGTGGAACCTTGAGTATCTCACGTCTTGTTTTGAACTCTCCGTTAGCCTCACGATATTTTACGATATTCTTTGCGGAGGTCATATTTATTCCTGCTATATATGAAAGGAGGGAATATGAAGCTGTATTCACATCAACACCGACTGAGTTAACGCACGCTTCTACAACTCCAGTGAGAGCTTCATCAAGTCTTGCCGGCTTCATGTCATGCTGATACTGTCCAACACCGATGGATTTCGGATCAATTTTTACAAGCTCGGCAAGAGGGTCCTGCAAACGTCTTGCTATTGACACCGCACTTCTCTCGGTTACGTCAAAATCGGGAAATTCCTCTGCACCAAGCTCAGAGGCTGAATAAACACTTGCTCCTGCTTCCGAAACTATGATATACTTTGTTTTTCCTCCCATTTCACGGAGAAGCTCGGCTATAAACATTTCGCTTTCTCCCGATGCGGTTCCGTTTCCGATTGCAACCACGTCAACGGAATATTTTTCGATGAGTCTGCGAACGACTTTCTTTGATTCCTCTATCTTCTCAAGAGGTTTTGTCGGATATATAACTGCCGTATCACAAACAGCTCCCGTTTTATTTACAACAGCGAGCTTACAACCTGTTCTGTATCCGGGGTCGAAGCCTAACACAGTCTTTCCTTTAAGAGGAGACTGCATAAGGAGATTTTTCAGGTTCATTGAGAAAAGCGATATTGCACTCTCACTTGCGTTATCGGTAAGGTCAGCACGTATTTCACGCTCTATTGACGGTGCGATAAGTCTGTCATAGCTGTCACTCACCGCTGAAGCAAGGAACGGAAACGCAGGGCTTTTATAGTCCTTAATAACCTCGGAAAAAAGCGAATTGAGTATGATATCTCTTTCAATTTCAACAGAAACAGACAGTGCTTCATCCTTTTCCCCACGGTTCAGTGCAAGAACTCTATGCGGCGGCAGCTTCTTTATCGGCTCGGAATAATCTGCATACTGGTCATAGGTATGGTTTTCCTTAGTCATTTTGGAGACGATTTTACCATGCTGTGAAGTCAATGTACGTATCATACGTCTGTATTCCGCATTATCGCTCACTTCCTCGGCTATGATGTCCTTTGCTCCTGCTATTGCTTCCTCGACTGTTTTCACATCATCCGTGATATACTTAACAGCTTCTTCATCTATTGTGGGAGAATACTTCTTTTTCTGTTCAAGTATGAGTTCAGCAAGCGGAGCAAGTCCCCTCTCACGTGCGACAGAGGCTCTTGTCTTACGTTTCGGACGATATGGTCTGTATATATC
>CAYTLG010000193.1:0-2846 GCA_964438725.1 uncultured Ruminococcus sp.
GATGAAAGAGGTTACGTCCATACTTGTCGGAGAGACTGAGGGTAACAGAATATTCGCACTTACCGATATGACGGAGAATATCCGCTCATCACAGGAAATGAACTGGATACGTTGGGCACAGTCAGGCTCATTTGAACGTACATCAAAGAGAATGCTTGAAGCTCTTGAGGTAAGATATAACTGTTGGTTCAAGAGACTTTGGAACACACGTGATTTCATGCTTGGAGCAGAAGTTACATCGGAACAGACAGACGGTGGATATCTTCTCACAGTTGAAGCACTCGGTGATGTCAGCAAATATCAGTGGTACAAGCTCAATACCGATGACATGACCAAGGGAACCAAGATAGAAGGTGCAACAGACAAAACATACCTTGCCAAGGATGACGGAATATACTACTGTGCAATAACAGGTAAGAATAATGCATACTGGGAATGGGCAAGCGGAACTGTATTCTCTAAGGAACACATAACAATGTATACCGACCCGATTTGTCAAAACGGTGAAAAGGCAGACGGAATATTCATGCCGGAACCGTATGAACTCGGAGAAGAGCCGAAAAGTGTCGCAGGACTGACCACAGCCCGTGAGTATGTGTATGTTGAACCGGCTCAGAATACGGATGAAACCGACATTCTCGATGAAAACACTTCTATGACTACAATAACAGATGACGATAAGCCGTATATCACAATGGCAGCGGTAATTTCAGTTGCATCTGTTGCGGTAGTTTGCCTTTGCATATTCACAAAGAAAAAAGGAGGGAAAGCAAATGCATAAGAATTTGTTTAAAACACTTGTATTTGTTCTGACGGTGATATTGCTTTCGCTCAGTGTCTGTGCAGCGTATCCGTCCTCGAATAAAAAAATTCCCGATGGTTCAGTTCTTCTTGAAGGAAAGATAATCGGTGAGCAGATGGGATGGGGTGGTAACGAATGGAGTGGCAGAGCCGCAGCATTTGACGGAGATATTTATTCATACTATGACCCGACTCAGGGACAGAACGACAGCTGCTATGCAGGTATGAAATTGAGCGAGCCGTACATTCTTACTATGGTTTGTATTATGCCGCGAGAAGGTCAGCTTGCAAGATTCAACGGCGGTATGATACAGGGTTCAAATGACGGTAAAAAATGGACAACTCTTTGGCAGTCCAAAAATGATGCAGCATCGTTTGATTGGCAGGTTGTCACAAAATTCAAGAACAATACAGGATATACCTACTACCGTTATTTCAACGATACAGCCCACGGAGACGTGGCTGAGGTTGAGCTTTACGGCTATGCAGGAACATCTGATGGAATGTCATTTGAAGTTGGTGTTGTCGTTGGAAAAGCGACAGTTTTGTTTGACTCAAATGGCGGAAATGGCGAGTTTGATTCAATTGAAGTTGCGTTTGGCTCTCCGTATCCTGAAATAACATACACTCCCACACGTGATGGAATGGTATTCGATGGTTGGTATACCTCACCCATTGGCGGAGAAGCTGTGGATGGAACAAAAAATGTGACAGACCCTCTTTCACATACACTGTATGCTCACTGGTCTGAAGAAGTTGTCGAGATAGAAATAGTTGACGATACAGAGCAGGAAATTGGTTTTTCACTTACCGAAATACAGGGACTTTCGATAACAATATCGGTGGTATTCCTCCTTGTGGCTGTGGTTGCAGTTATTTCAAGAAAGAAAATCTAACAAAATAAAATCCTCTCGGTACAGACGTGACAGAAGCTCACGACCGTGCAGAGGGGATTTTTTTAATGCAATGTTAAAGAAATCGTAACGCAAATTAACAATAATAATGTTGACAAAAAACTCCATCATGCTTATAATATTATTACGGATTAATGTTCATTACTGAATTAATATGAGGATGGAGGATCTTTAATGAATATCTTTCTGAAATACGCTTTTTTGTTTTTCATCGGTTCGCTTATCGGTTGGGGAATAGAAGTAGTGTTCAGAAAATATTGTGCCCCCGAAAATAAGGAACATAAATGGATAAACCCCGGCTTTTGTGTAGGTCCGTATCTGCCGCTCTACGGTTTTGGACTTTGCATACTATATGCCATCGCATCTCTTGAGGAGCATAGTGTCATTGAGAGTGTATTGGTGAATAAATTATTGTTATTTCTTACTATGGCGGTGTGCATGACAGCAATAGAATACATAACAGGTATTTTTTGTCTTAAAATCGCAAATGTACGTCTTTGGGATTACAGTGAAATGCGGGGCAATATTCAGGGAATAATATGTCCTGTATTCTCATGTGCATGGGCGGCTCTCGGTGCGGTATATTATTTCTTTATACATCCCAGAATACTTTCAGCACTTACATGGCTTTCGAATAATCTTGCGTTTTCTTTTTTTGTGGGTCTGTTCTACGGTGTTTTTCTGATAGACGTTATATATTCATCAAACCTTATCATGAAGCTCAAGAAATTTGCGGAAGAAAATGATGTTATCGTCAAATACGAAAGCCTCAAAGCTCATGTCAGACAGTTCGAGTATAAAGCTGCAAAGAATACACATTTCTTCTTGCCTATCAGGTCGGAAGGTACACTTTACAGTCACCTGCGTGAGATGAAAGAATACTTTGAAAAAAGAAGCGAAAAGCTGAAAAATAAACTAAAAAAAGACTAACGGAGGAACATATGCAGGAAATCAAAAAACCTAAAAAGCCATTGATGTTTTACTATGCGTTGGCACTTGTAGTAATTCTGTCAGTAAACTTCATACTTATGCCATTTATGGCACAGCGTCAGGTTCATGAGGTCGACTACGGTACCTTCATGAAGATGACTGAAGAAAAAAATGTCGGTCAGGTAGAGGTACAGGATAATC
>CAYTLG010000194.1:0-2833 GCA_964438725.1 uncultured Ruminococcus sp.
CAACGAAAGCCGTGCAAGATTCTTCCCGACAACCGGTGGTATCCTCAAAACTATGGCTCAGAACGAACCCGGATATACATACCTTTCGATTGACGGTGTTGAAAACTGTATCACCGCACTTCGTGAGATAGAAAACGGCAATCTCCACCACTGCTTCATAGAAATGTCTGCGTGTGTTGGCAGCTGTGTCGGCGGTCCCGTTATGGAGAAATATCACCGTTCTCCTGTAAAGGACTATATTTCCGTTGCAAAGTATGCGGGTGAGCATGATTTCAAAGTAGATCAGCCCGATGAAGTTCAGATGCGTAAAACATTTACGTCTATCGAGCTTCGTTCTCCTATGCCGACTGAGGATGAAATTAAGGATATCCTCCGTCAAATGGGCAAGATAAAGCCGTCTGATGAACTGAACTGTGGTTCATGCGGTTACGATACCTGCCGTGAAAAAGCTATCGCAATTTATCAGAACAAGGCGGAGATATCAATGTGTCTGCCTTACCTCAAGGATAAAGCCGAAAGCTTCTCCGATTGTATCGTAAACAATACCCCGAACGGACTTATTGTGCTTAATGAAAAACTCGAAGTACAGCAGATAAACGTAGCGGCAAGAAAGATAATGAATATCCGTTCTGCCTCAGACGTTCTCGGTGACCTTGTGGTTCGTATACTCGATCCTAAGGTGTTCCTTGATGTACTCGGAAGTGGTCGTGATGTCCGTAATCAGCGTATATATCTTGCAGAATACGGTAAATATGTTGAGCAGACCGTAATTTACGATAAAGAATATCGCCTTCTTATCTGTATCATGCGTGATGTAACAGACGAAGAAAGCGAACGTGAGAAGAAAGAAAACATCAGCCGTCAGACAGTTGAGATCGCCGATAAGGTCGTTGACAAGCAGATGCGTATCGTTCAGGAGATAGCATCACTTCTCGGTGAGACCGCAGCGGAGACCAAGATTGCCCTTACTAAACTTAAGGAGTCGATTTCAGATGAATGATCTGTGTGCCGATATCGGATATAAAAGCATAAATCATTACGGTGAACAGCTCTGCGGTGACCATGTTGATATAATCGAACAAAATGAAAACTCTACTGTTGTCGTTCTTGCAGATGGACTCGGAAGCGGAGTAAAGGCGAGTATACTCTCCACTCTTACTTCCAAGATAATATCCACAATGATGGCAGAGGGGCTTTCTCTCGAGGACTGCGTTGAAACGATAGCCGCAACATTGCCCGTATGTTCCGTAAGAGGCGTTGCATATTCGACATTTACCATAATTCACCTTATTGACAATTCAGTTGCGGAGCTTATTCAGTATGATAATCCGCATATAATTATCATAAGAGACTGCATAAACTATGATTATCCCATGACCGAGATGAATATCGGCGGCAAGAAGATATACAAATCTCAGATAAAGCTCTGTGAAAACGATATCTTTATTGCTATGAGTGATGGTTGCCCGCACGCAGGTATCGGACTTGCATATAACTTCGGTTGGAAGCGTGAGGATATCACATCATTCATGGAGTCGATTGCTCATGTCGGATATACAGCAAAAACTCTCTCGACTATTCTTGTTGACGAATGCAATAAGCTGTATGAAAATAAACCCGGTGATGATGCCACTGCCTGTATCGTACGTATACGTAAGAGAGTACCGATGAATATGCTGTTCGGACCTCCTCGCAATCGTGACGACTGCGACAGAATGATGTCATTGTTCTTCTCAAAAGAGGGTAAACACATCGTTTGTGGTGGTACAACTTCATCCATTGCCGCAAAATATCTCGGAAAAGAGCTTAAAACCAGCCTCAGCTTTGAAAGAAGCGATATTCCGCCGATTGCAGAGATTGAGGGTGTTGACCTTGTTACCGAGGGCGTTATTACAGTAAACCGTGTCGTTGAATACGCAAAGGATTATTTGCGAGACAACGAAAGCTATGAACAGTGGGGATATAAGCGAGACGGAGCTTCTCTCATTTCACGTATGCTGTTTGAAGAAGCGACGGATATCAATTTCTTTGTTGGACGAGCAGTAAACCCCGCACACCAGAACCCCGATCTTCCCATCAATTTTAATATTAAGATGAATCTTGTTGAAGAGCTTTCGGGATGCCTAAAGAAAATGGGCAAACGAATAAAAGTTATTTATTTCTAAAAGAGGTTATTATATAGATGAGAAAATTTGATACTAAAGTACAGCACCTGAAATACAAAGTTCTTCGTGAAGTAGCTCGTCAGGCATGGTCTGATACACTCCTTGAGAATATTCTTGATATTCCCCAGACCATCGTTCCCGGCAATACTCCCACAATGAGATGCTGCGTTTATAAGGAACGTGCTATCCTTGCTGAAAGAGTAAAGCTTGCTATGGGTGGCGATAAGTCTAACCCCAATGTTATCGAAGTTATTGATATTGCCTGCGACGAATGTCCTGTTGGCGGATATGAAGTTACCAATGCATGCCGTGGATGCCTTGCTCACCGTTGTGAAGACGTATGTAAGAGAGGTGCTATCTCCTTCGACGAAAATCACGTTGCACATATCGACAAGTCCAAGTGTATCGAGTGCGGTGCATGTGCTAAGGTATGCCCCTACACAGCTATTGTAGGTCGTAAGCGTCCCTGCCAGAATGCCTGCAAGGTTAAGGCTATCTCCATGAACGAGAGCAAGGCAGCAGCGATCGACAACAATAAGTGTATCTCCTGCGGTGCTTGTGTGTATCAGTGTCCGTTCGGAGCTATCATGGACAAGTCATTTATCCTTGATGCTATTGAACTTCTCAAGAACCGTGAAGGCAAGAACAAGATATACGCTGTTGTAGCT
>CAYTLG010000195.1:0-2822 GCA_964438725.1 uncultured Ruminococcus sp.
GCATAGGCATAGTATTCGTTTTTGTCAATTCTTGGGTCTGACAGTTTCCATTTACCTGGGAAAAGACTGTTTACTGCAACGATTTTCAGCGATGAACGGTCATTTTCTGCCACTAAAACAGCAACATCTTCATCGCTAAGTGCCGACAGCATTCCACCACCGCATTCACAATTGTCATATCCTGTCGAAAGAAGGAATCTGCATTTGTCTATGATATTTTGTGCGGGCGACAGTGGTACTTCAGCAACACCCTCCGGCATCAGTGAACCTCCCGGAATACAGCAAGCCAGCTTTATCATATGTACCTCCTGATTATTAAGTTCAGATAAGGGGTCTGTCCATTCCTATTGCTTTGAGAAATTCTCTTGCAATTATCATGCTTCCTATTTCACCCGGATGAACTCTATCCCATGAAATATATGTCGGATGACGATAGATAAGATAATCATCAAATGCCTGCTGAATATTTACATAATGGCAGTTATATTTCTTTGCTACTTCCTCACATACCTTAATATACTCATCGGTCATGTGTCTCATGGGGTCTTCACGGTTTGTTTCCATGTAGTAAGGAGACATGATTATAACGCCCTTTACAACAGGAAGTGTTCTTTCAAGCATTTCACAAAGGTTATCACGGTATTCGGGGAGATAAACGTGCTGTTCGGGGATAGTCGGTGTATCAAACTGTCTCCATATATCGTTTATACCTATCATAACGCTTACCCAGTCTGGCTTGAGGTTCATTACATCCTCCTGCCAGCGATTCTTGAGCATTCTGCTTGTGTCTCCGCCTGTACCGGTATTGCTTATCCAGAGCTTCCAGTCTGGATATGCAACGTTAAGTATATTGTCAATAGTTCTGACATATCCGTCACATGTAGTAAGGAGACATGATTATAACGCCCTTTACAACAGGAAGTGTTCTTTCAAGCATTTCACAAAGGTTATCACGGTATTCGGGGAGATAAACGTGCTGTTCGGGGATAGTCGGTGTATCAAACTGTCTCCATATATCGTTTATACCTATCATAACGCTTACCCAGTCTGGCTTGAGGTTCATTACATCCTCCTGCCAGCGATTCTTGAGCATTCTGCTTGTGTCTCCGCCTGTACCGGTATTGCTTATCCAGAGCTTCCAGTCTGGATATGCAACGTTAAGTATATTGTCAATAGTTCTGACATATCCGTCACCTACACCCTTCCAAAGTCCTTCACCAACGGGTCTTCCTCTTCCCGCATCGGTAACACTGTCACCTGTAAAAACTACTCTGTCTCCGTTTGCAAATAACATATTTTCCTCCAAAAATTATTTTTCGCATTCCACACGTATCGCAAGAACCGTATATCCACCGATTTTTTCGGGGAGTTCACATTTGCTCATCATGTGGTCATTGTCTATAACGTAGCATTCTGTTGCTTTACCGTTCATTTCAAGATTGAGTTCGGTCTCATTTTCGCTTGTGTTGGCTATCATTACATATCCGTCACCATCGTTTTCGGCAGCAAGGGCATATATATTCTCGTTGTCGGTACAGGATTCAACCTGAGAGCCACGCTTATACAGCTCATCGAACACAAGGAAATCGTAATATGCTAAGAATGGTGTTCCGGTCAAAGGATTAAAGAGAGAGCCATATACACTTATGCCGAATCTTGCATCATAGAACATCGCTGTGTCAATCGGATGATTTTGCATTGATATCAGCATAGCGGCAATTATAGAAGCGTGCTGTGCTGTTCCTCTGAGATGTACTTCGGGATTCCATTCGTTACAGGATGTTTCAGTCTCGGTATATCCGTTATCATCAAGGTACTGACGTGCATAATCAGCAAACTTCATTGTATCCGAAACAGAAGCGTAGCTATGCCATGAGAAGAAATCAAGCGGTGAGCCATGTTTCTTTATGTAAGAGATAAACTTGTGGAAGAAATCAAGGAAATACTGCTCACGCGGAGTGGGAGTATTTTTTGTTGTTATGGCATAGAAACCACAGCTTGCATATCCACCGATTTTAAGATGTGGGAAGCAATTTTTAAGATGCTTTGAGGCAACATCATAAAGGCGACAGAAGTCCTCACAGCTGCCTTTCCACATTTCGTTACTATTATAGTCGGGTCCGTTGTCAGGCTCGTTCCATATTTCCCAATATCTGATGTTGTAATGGAAACCATTTGCCCATCCCTCGGTATAGTGACGAATCACGTGTTCGCAGATTATCGCCCACTTATTGTAGTCATCCGGCGGGAAAATACGATATGCTTTAATATATGAGTTGTTCTCGATAGTTACACCAAGTCGGAAGAACGGCTCTACCTCAGCTTTTACAAGTGCTGTAACGATAAGGTCTGTGAATGCAAAATCGTATGAATCAGGGTCATAGGGATTCTTTGAAAAATCACGGAAAATGTTCGGAATATCAACAAAGCGATTATTTCCGTAAAGCCCACCTACGTCATGGAGACGTGAAAAAGGCATTCCTGCTTCGGTAAGGTAATGAAATTTAGAAAAATCCACACCTGAGAACGGAGGCTGACCTACACCGTGCATGGGTTTCATTTTAGCTACGTTTTTCGAAAAATCTATTTTGACTGTCATAATTTCCTCCTAAAAAACCATACTCTTTTGGTAATGTTATCATATTATTCAGTGTATGTCAATAGGTAGCGAAGAATCTGAAATTATTTTTTATTATCATAATAAAGCGTCTTATTCGAGCTAAGACTCTTGACAAATGCGGTGTTAATATGGTATAATAACTTCCGTATTGGGGTATCGTCAAGCGGTAAGACACAGCACTTTGACTGCTGCATTCGCAGGT
>CAYTLG010000196.1:0-2797 GCA_964438725.1 uncultured Ruminococcus sp.
TAGAGCGCAACCTTGCCAAGGTTGAGGTGGCGGGTCCGAGCCCCGTAATCCGCTTGAGGATGGTAGTTAAGCTCCATCCTCTTTTTTTGTTTAATTTTCCCCTGACAATACAAAAAGACCGCTCCGACTCAGATATTACTCTGAACCGTTGCGGTCTTTTATTTTATTATGTTATCTTACTCAGCCTGCAATCTGTGATGTGAAGTAGATGAGGTTGGGTACGGGAAGAATCTTTGCGTTTTCTTCAACTACGGGTTCTTCTACAACGTCAGCGGCAGGTACATATGTATCACCGAGGAGGTTTGCGAAGATGAAGTTGCTGATGTACGCATATTCATCACGCTGGTGGAGCTTGTTTGTGAGAGTGTTAGCAAAGAGAACTACGTTGATTTCGTTGCCCTCTGCATCCTGACCCTTGAATGCGATACCCTGAACGGAGTTGTTAAGGTATGCTTCGCTTGCTGCTGCCTGATCTGCGTTTATAGCCTGGATGAAGCCCTCAGTAGGTGTACGGCTGCCGTCCATCTGAACGAGAACCTCTGCACCTTCGGGAATAGCAGTGTAGTAACCTACGCCGTATCCGTAGAGAACATCGTCATTGTCCATTACGTAGCTTGCGTTTACAAGAGTTGTTGTGGGATATGTTACGTATGCAAGGCAGTCCATACCATATGCGGAATCGTAGCCGATAGCTTCGCCGAATATCTTGGAGCCGTTGCCTGCACGTGAGCCGTAACCCATGTAAGGAGTGCCTGCTTTAACTGCTGCAAGTTCTTCATCGTTAAGTGAGGAAGCACCTACAACTGCATCTGCTGCGGAAAGGTCTGTTGTAACATCGAAGCCCATCATTTCCATAGCTTCGTTGTCGTAGTTCCATGTTGTGTTTGTAACACGGCTTGTGTATACGAAACCGGAGTTGCTCTTAGAAGGTGTGCCGGGGAGATATACTGTGGGAGCCTTTGTAATAACATTAGCTGCGGGAGCATCGTTTGCGGAGATACCCTTAGCTGTTACAACAAAGTCGTCAGCTACTGTGAGCCATGCATCATAGGATGTAATGAAGTCACCGTAGAATTCGCTTTCTTCATCTGTTACCATTGCAACTGTTTCGCCTGCCTTGAGGAGTGCGTTAACTGCTGCTGTTGAGTCTTCGGAAGCGTTGGAGATGATAACCTGACCACCAACAAAGCCTGTGAATGCGGAGATTACGCCATCGTGGAACGCACAAGCATCTTCGTAATCCATCCATTCGCCGCATACAGCCTTGATAGCTTCATATGCTGCGGGTTCAGCTACTGTAACTGCCTCAAAGCCACGAGTTTCACCGAATGTTGTGATACCTTCGGAGTAGAGGTCGGACCACTGTGTGATGAGTGTACCGTCATAGAGAGCACCGTTAGCTACAGAACGCTTTGCCTGATACATGGACACTACCATTGTACCTGCGGGATAGGTTACGCCGTTATATTCAACTTCATCTTCTGTGAGGAGAATCTTAACGTCGTTACGAGCGAGCCATACCATCATGTCGGAGGCTGCCTGAATGTTTGTCTGGTTTTCTGCATCAAGAGGAATAATATAGCATTCGGGATAGAAATTGCCGTTCTGACCTTCGCCATCATATTCGGGACGGAAGATATCCATTTCAGCACCTTCAACGTCGTACTGGTCGCAGAACCACTGACCAACGAGTTCAAATGCATCGGAGTTAGCGTTTGTAACACCACGTTCGAAAATCTGTGTCTGAGCCTTAACGTAGTCGAGCTTTACAGATGCTACGTAGTTAGCCTGACCGAGGATACCGTACTGAACGAGTTCTGCACCTGCATCATTGTAACCGGGAAGCTCAACTGTGTAAGCTACTGTACCCTGGAGCATGGAGAACTGAGGTGTGTAAGATGTGGACATATCATCCCAAGGTGACCAGTAAGCGTATTCTTCGCCGTTTTCATCCTCATAACCGTAGAGGTAGTCACGCTGAGGAATTGTGTAGCTGTTGTATGTGTCGTTGTTTGCGACAGCTGCGATACCGAGAGCCTCACCACCTGTCATAAGGTGTTCGGATAAGAGGTCATACTCGAAGTTAGGTTCGTGCGGGGGGTCACAGGGTTCGCACTGGAACGCTTCAACACGTCCGTGGAATTCTGCAAAGGAAACGGGGTTGAATGTAGCAATAAGCTGCTGCATATTCTGTGTTTCTTCTGTGGTCTGGAAGGAGTTGTCACGGTTGAGGTCATAGCCGTTTGAAGCATAACGTGTAACATATTCACGACCCTCTACGTTTTCTTCGGGAACGAGAATGAAGAATACGTCTTCAAGAAGCTCGTCAACGGAAACTGTAACTTCTTCCTGTGTATAGTACTTATCAAGGTCGATAACGCCTGAGTATACGTTTGCACCCCAATAGGTCTGTGCTACGTTATCCTCGTGAAGGAATCCGAGGTAGGTTGCTGTGTCTGCTACGAGATCGGGAACAACTATGCTGTCCTCTTCAAATTCAGTAGCAAGTTCAGCCTCGCCCTCTTCGGTAAAGCCTGTGAGGTTGTTATAGGTCATTGTACCTGATTCGGAAGCGGCTGCCTCAAGAAGCATCCATGCGAAATTAATGATACCGTCGGAGGCTGCAACTTCGTTTGCGTGTACGTTGGAGTAAAGAACGGGAACCTTGAGGTCGTCATACTCACCGTTTTCGATAGCCGCAAGAGCTGCTGTGGGGTCTGTTTCTGCAAGCTCGGAATACTCAAGCCAATCCTTAACTGCGGAAGCATCGTTTGCTACGATAAGGTAGGGCATATCC
>CAYTLG010000197.1:0-2784 GCA_964438725.1 uncultured Ruminococcus sp.
GACAAAACCACCATATACAAATGCAATGCCGAACGATTCAAGAAAATTGTTGACAGCATTGAATCACGCTCTGTTTCACCTGAAAAGCTAGCTGAAAAAGCGGTCTCAATACTCAAAAAAAACTCACCTGCATTCAGTTATTCCATAAACCGCAATCCGCTTCTGCTGCTCATGTCAGCACTTCCGAAAAGACTCCAACTTTTTATAATAAAACTAATATTAAAATAAAAAAATCACTGTTTTGCATTTCGGTTTGTTTGCGAGGTATGTCGCTAATCAACAAAATTTATGTTTATCCGTATTGAAATGATGCAAAAATTGTGCTAAAATAAAGAAAAAATAACACAATGGACGGGATTAAAAATGAGCGATTTCTTCAAAAAACGTAAAACGTGGATATCCTCCGCACATCAGGGATTCGTATCAGGTAATATTCACTCGAACACTCTTGCCGCATACAAGCTCGCTGCCGAAAAGGGTGCAGACATGATTGAAACCGATGCAAGAACCACAAAGGACGGAGTTATCATTGTAAATCACGACCCTACCGTAAAGGGATATGATGAAAACGGTACTTTCGTTGAGTACACAATATCCGAGACTGATTATGCTACTATATCAAAGCTCACACTTTCCGCTGACCGTGACCCGATAAACCGCATTCCGAAGCTGAGCGAAGCATTACACCTCGTATATTTCACGGGAATGTGCATAAACATTGACCTTAAAGAAGGTGCTGCTCATGCCGAGTATATCGCACATATGGTAGTGGCTAACGGAATGAGAGGAAGAACAGTCTATGCCACAAACGGTTCAGGAGCTTCCGTAATAAATGCTATACTCAAAATCGATCCGGATGCACGATTCATTGACACAAAATGGAACTACACACGTGAAAAACTCGAAACAGTTGAGGAATATCCTTCAAAATGCTATATATACACAGGAGATTTTTCTGACACAAACATTGCTGAAATACGTGAAAGCGGATGTATGCTTGCGACAATATCGCTGAACGCAAACAATGCACACGACGCATTCAGACATCACCCTGACATGGCAGAATATCCGCACGTGAACGATTTTGAAGCAATAGACAAGGATATTCTTTCTTCAGTCGAATTTTAAGGAGAAGATAAAATGGATAAGCTGATAAAAAATATAGAAACACGCTCAAAGGAGTACGGTGGTATTCCTTTCTGGAGCTGGAATGACAAGCTCGAAGAAAACGAACTCCGTTTACAGATCCGCACGATGAAAGAACTCAACATGGGTGGATTCTTCATGCACGCAAGAGGCGGTCTTGAAACGGAATATCTTTCAGATGACTGGTTCAACTGTGTCAATGTCTGCATAGATGAAGCAAAGAAGCTCGGAATGGAAGCGTGGGCATATGACGAAAACGGCTGGCCTAGTGGATTCGCAGGAGGAAAGCTCCTTGAAGACCCTGCAAATCACGCAGTATGCATAAAGCACGAATTTGTGAAATCATACCCTACCCCCGATGCTGACACAATATGTGTATACACCAAAAATAACGATGGTACATTTACAATCGCTGAATCCGACTGTGGTGCCGAAGAATACCTCCGCCTCTACAAGGGATATGACTCCAGCTACGTTGACACACTTGACGGAGAGATAACCGACAAATTTATTGCCGAAACTCATGCGGTATATCTTGAACACATCGCTAAAGAGGACGTTGGAACTTCAATGCCCGGTTTCTTTACGGATGAACCGCAGTATTATCGTTGGGATAACCCGTTCTCACACAAGCTCCCCGATGAGTTTATGAAAGCCTATGGTTACAGCATTTATGAAAAGCTCCCCGCAGTGTTCTTTGAGTTTGACGGAGCAGAAAAATTCCGTTATGATTACTATAAGCTCATACACGAGCTGTTCACAAACAACTTCATCAAGAAAGTATATGACTGGTGTGATGCTCACGGAATGAAGCTCACCGGTCACGGCATTGAAGAATCGTCCCTCGGCGGTCAGATGATGTGCTGCGGCGGAGTTATGCCTTTCTATGAGTATGAACACATACCCGGAATAGACTATCTCGGACGTGGTATAGCTGACGACATAGCCTCCAAACAGCTTGGCTCCGTATGCAATCAGCTTGGAAAAAAGAAAGCACTCTCTGAAATGTTTGCCTGCTGTGGATGGGATGTATCTCCCACCGAACTTAAAAGAATTGCCGATATGCAGTACGCAGGCGGAGTAAATCTCATGTGTCATCACCTCTATCCGTATTCCGAAAGAGGTCAGAGAAAGCGTGACTATCCTAACCACTACTCCTTCCATAATCCGTGGCAGTCACATCTTGCTGAATTTGATGCTCACTACTCAAACCTCGGTGCTGTACTTTCAGGGGGAATGAATATGCTCCCGTACTCGTTATTCATCCGATACACGGTGCATACATGAAGTATATCAGAGGTACAGGAAATATCGGTGAAATTGAGGGAAAATTCTTTGAGCTTTCTCGTCTGCTCGGTCATAATCAGGTACCGTATCACTATGCCGACGAAAACATGATGAAGGTTCATGCTTCCGTAGAAAACGACAAGTTCAAAGTCGGAAATTGCACATATGATGCCGTTGTGGTTCCGTTCACATATACTCTTGATAAAAACACTACTGAGCTTCTCAAGAAATTCATGGCAAACGGCGGTAAGGTATGGTGCTTCGGTCACCCCTACTGTATCGACGGTGAAAAGTCTGATATGACATGGCTCCACGACACCTGCTCAAAGGAAGATATATTTGCATATCGTG
>CAYTLG010000198.1:0-2775 GCA_964438725.1 uncultured Ruminococcus sp.
TGGCTGTAACAAAGCTCGCAGATGCTGAAACAGAACTTTACGGCGGTGGTTACGCTGTTAACTATCTCTGGGGTACTGACATTAAGGATGCAAGTGGTCATATCTATCGTATCGATCCTTCCGCAGACTTTGAAGAATCCCAGGGCAGCGAATGCTCAACATCTTATGCAGTTCGTGACGTTGCTGACAACCCTGAAGTAACATTCAAACTCACAGTTGATGAAGACACAGTTTACACATCAACAACATTCGGTACTGCTCTTTACCTCTCCATGAGCGACGGTCTCTATGAACTCGTTGACTATGAAGGCGGTTCACTCTCTGGTTGGAGAGCTACATCCAACTATGCTGACCTTGCAGGTATCACATATGTTGGCAACATTTCTCTCAGAATTGTAAACACAATGCTTTCTGAACCCATTGATGAAGCAGACGCAGACACAATCTGCCACGTATACTATGTACTTTCTTCCAACGGTAACGTATTCCAGTTCATCACTGTTCCTACTTACGATGTAGCAGCAGCTGCCGGTGAAGAAGTCAGTGCAACTCTTGTTCGTGGTAAGCTCGGCACTCTCGACATGACATTCTCCGATACTAACGCTCTCTCTATCGATTACATCGAAACAGAGGACGGCAGATACGGATTACTCATCTCCGATGCTACAAACGGTGCTATCTACTTCGCTGACCTCTCCGGTGATACACTCACTTGCGGTAAGGTTGGTAACGTAGCCGGTGCCACAAACATCACTGCTCTCTACAATGCTTCCGCTAATGTTTCCACAGCCTCTGTTACAGATTCTGTTGAAGCTTCCGCTAATGTTGCATTTGCTGATAAGCTCGAAGTTGTAGAAACCTCCGATGTTTCCACATACACTGTTCCTGCTGAATACGGCGTTGCTGCTGTATACGACATCGACAGCGTAGAAGAAAAGGTTGAAGAAGAAGTTGCAGCTGTTTCCATGACAGGTACTGCTTCCCTCTCCAAGTCCCTCACCACTGAAAAGGAAGCTAACGGCTCCCTCAACAGTGTAAGCACATTCTCCGTAAAGGATTCCGAAGCTGACGCTGATGAACACGTTCTCACCGTTCAGGTTAAGGAAGACGTTGCGGTTACAAACGGTAAGTATGTAATCACATACAACCCCGATGAAGTTGAATTCGTCAATGCTACATCTTCCGCTAAGATTAAGGCATTCAATGTTGACGAAGAAAACGGCAAGATTACATTCGTATTCGCATCCGCTGAAGCTATCGAAGCCGGCAATGTTCTCGCTAACATCACATTTGAATATGGCGATTACGTAAATACAGAGATTACAATCACTGTTGAAGAACGTAACGACGATACAAATGTTGGTGAAGAAGACGTTATCGTTGGCGTAGAAGACGAAGTTGGCGAACACGAATGGGAAGAAATCGACAGAGAAGACGCAACCTGCACAGAGGACGGCTATGTAACCTACGAATGCTCCAACTGCGGCGAAACCAAGACCGAAGTTATCAAGGCTCACGGTCATGAGTTCATCACAGACAAGGGCTACGCTGGTCTCACAAGAAGCAAGACTTACTGCAAGAACTGCGGTCTCGTTATCTCCGGCGATTCTCCCATCCCCGTTCTCAACCCCGTTACAAGCCCCATCCTCAACCCCTCCAAGCCCTCCACTAAGCCCGTAACTGAGCCTAAGGAAGACAAGGTTGTTGAAGAAGAGCCTGCTGGTATCGAGGAAGAACCCATCCTTGACAACGCATCCAAGGAGTTTCCTTTCATCGACGTTACTACTGAAGACTGGTTCTACACCGCTGTTGAGTATCTCTACAACGAAGGAATCATGAACGGTACCAGCGAAGATGAATTCTCTCCCGATGTTGAACTCAACCGTGCTACTGTTGTAACAATTCTTTACAGACTCGAAGGTTCCCCCGCAGTATCCTCTAACGGTACTTTCTCCGACGTTGAAGAAGGCGAATGGTACACTGATGCTGTTGAATGGGCTGCTTCCGTTGGTATCGTAAACGGTTACGAAGACGGCACATTTGCTCCTAAGAAGGCAGTAACACGTGAAGCTCTCTCCGCTATCCTCCGCAGATACGCTGAGACTAAGGGTGTTATCATTTATGAAACAACTAACGCACTCTCTGCTGACGCTGTAGTTTCCGATTGGGCTAAGGCTGATGTTGAATGGGCTGTTTCCGAAGGACTTCTCGCTGACGGTGAATCCGTTAACGCCTCCGCTAATGCCAACCGTGCTGAAGTTGCTGCTGCTATCTACACTTTCATTGTTAAGACTCTCGGTTAATTCCCTTTTGCCTTAACTGAATAACTAAAAGAACCGCTTCCTGAGTTTTTCCTCTCGAAGCGGTTCTTTTTTGAGTTTATTCAGTTTATTTTCCGATGAATTCCAGAAGCTCTTCTTTCGGCATAAATCCTACTGAGCTGTTCTCTACCTCACCGTTTTCTACAAGTACAAGGGTAGGTACTGACATGATATTGAACTTTTCCGCAAGTGAGCTTTCAGCATCTACGTCAACCTTGCAGAACACAACATCATCAACCTCCTCGGCAACTTCATCAACCACGGGAGAGAGCATTTTGCACGGTCCGCACCATGTCGCAAAAAAATCTATCAGTACGGGCTTGCTGCTTTTGAGAACGGTCTCTTCAAAATTTTCTGCTGTGAGCTTGATAACTTCCATTTATTTCACCTGCACGGTATGAATTATATCCGTGCGTCCTTTCTTATTGATATCCTGTCTTATTATATATAATAC
>CAYTLG010000199.1:0-2769 GCA_964438725.1 uncultured Ruminococcus sp.
GGTACCGGTATCATTTAAGGATATGTCTGCACTAACCGATAAAGAAAAGCATTGGATACGTGAGGATGTTTTCTGCGAGTACCCTAAGGAGCCGATAGTTGCCTTTAGTGACAAGATAAGGACCCTGAATCTGTTTTATAAAATAATAGATAGCTCTGCGTCAACATTAACACGTAAAGCAAAGCTGATTCAGCTGCTTGAAATAATGATAAACGATAATTATTCAGCTCTATTAAAAGAACAACCGCATACGTACTGTATAGAGGAGCAAATCAAGGATTATATTGATGCCGGACAGTGCCTAACGCTGAAATTAGATGATATTGCAAAACAGTTTAGTTATAGTAAGTATTATTTGGATCGTCGATTTAAAGAAAGCTATGGATTAGGGATTATGGCATACAGAAACGAAAAACGAATGCAAACTGCAAAAGAAATGTTAAAGTACGATACGGTATCGGTTGTTTCCGCAAAGTTGGGATTCACATCAATTTATGTTTTCAGCAGAGCATTTAAAAATTATTTTGGAATTTCTCCTACGCAAATAGAATAAACAAAAGAATTTATAAATACAAAAAAAGGCTTCTGAGTTCAAAAACGAGAAGCCTTTTTTTATTCGGTTGGGTTTTCTTTTTCCTGGTTCATTATTGCGGCATATCTCAAAAGTTGCTTGAGTGAATGCACACCGAGCTTTGAGTATATGTTTTTGTTATGGAAACGCACAGTAGATTCCTGCAATCCAAGAACAGCCATTATTTCTTTAACGCTCTTGCCTTGCATATAGAAATCGAACACTTCTTTTTCTTTCGCTGTAAGCATATTAAGACCGTTTTTGAAGTTTTCGTAGTCATATGGGTCTATTTCATCCTTACGTGAATACGCAAGACGTTCGTTCTGTTTAGAGGTTTCATCGAATTTTGTTTGAAGCTCGTTCGCTGTCATCATTGCATCGGCTTTTTCACGACGCAGACGGTTCAGTTCTTCCTCGTTAATACGGTCCTGCTCTGCAAGATAAGCAAATAGGTCGTTAATTTCCGTTGTATAGGTAATATCTTGAGCATATTCTTTATTGCGAATACTGTCAAGTGCGTTTTTTAGCGGACGCAGGTATTGTCTTGAAAATAATATGGACAAAACAACAGCTACGGTAATAAAAGCCATCATGAGAAGTGAAGCACGAAGCATATCGCCACGCAGCATACTATCATAATCATGCTTTGGAATAAGCACACTTACAGCCGAGTTGCATTCGCCGGGGCAGAGAAGTATTTCCCTTGTTATTCCGATGTATTTTTCGTACTCGCTGGTGTATTCGGTCAATCCACATCCGAAAGGTTTCAGTGTGAAGCTGCCACGTGGTTCAAGATAGTAATTGTTCAGAACACCGGCACTTAGTGTAGTTGACTCTGATAAATCAAGTCCGTCGCTGCTTTTTGAAATGCAGAATACAGCATGGTCAAGCTCGGAAGGCTGTGAAAAAGACTGTTTGAAATATCCTTCATTCAGCTCAAAACCACAAAGACCGTAAAATGTTCCATCATCCGAGAGAAGCGGTACGGTCATAAGCATTACATGCTGGTCGGTTCCGGGAAGTAGTACCACATCAGATATACGATAGCACTGGTTCAATGGAAATGCAGCCTTGTTTTTCAGCTCCTCATAATTCGGAAAAAGCTCTGTGTTGAACTCCAAACGCCATTTTCGGTGAGGCATACAGTCGTGTTCCTTGCCGATTTTAGAAAGTCCTCTATACAGCAAAACACGAGTATCGTTGCCCTCAAGACTGTTTCTTTGGAGATATATTCCCGTGCGTGAGGTCGCAGCGTTTTCTATATATGAATTTACCTTTGCTTCCAGTATGATAAACGTACCTGTACAGTCTGCTTCCCATAGCTTGTGACGCAGTGGTTCTATAAGTTCTTTATGGAGCTTTTCAATATGCACTTCCGAGTCGTTCAAGTCAGCAAAGTCTATGCTATTCTCGTCGAGATAGTTCTCCAGTATATCCGTTGCGGTGTGCGAAAGTTGAACACTAATCACAGCAAGCCCTTTGTAATACGTATCTATCTGCCGCTCAAATACCTCTGTCTGAAATTCAAGCGTTTCGGAAATACGTTGCTTTGTTCCCGTGAAGCTTCCGATTAGATACAATCCGACAAGCAGTATTACGCACAAAAGTATCGCCAGAACGCACATATACCCAATAAGCATTCGCCTGAGAGTTTGTTTTCCGTTGGCAATATTAGGTAGCTTCATAGTATCACAGCCTTACTTAATACCTTTGAAAAGCTCCCAAAGTTCGTTTGTCAATACTTCTGCATTTTCGCCGTTTCTGTAACGCTCAGGCATAGTTTTCTGAAGCTCACGTAATGAATCGTAAAGAGAATATATCTTGTTATAGTAGCCTGCAAATGACGGCTCACGAACAGCTACTGCAGTTTCATTAACAAGGCTGATTGCATTATAAAGGTTCTTATATGCCTCTGTTTTAAAGGAATATGAGCTTATTTTATTGAAAGAATCCTTGTTTACAGGCATATATCCGGTTTCAACGCAGAATTCAAGATTTCGTTCGGCTTCGGTAAGCCATCTTGCGAACACTGCGGATGCCTCTGCCTTCTGTTCCGTTGTTTTATAGGCACAAAGACCTACACCTGCCTGTGTAACGAGCAAATCTGTACCATCAGCGGTGGGAGGCGGCATGATTTGCAAATTCATAGGTTCGGATGTGTTGTCAGGGTATGTTACGGTATCATTGTAATACAGTAT
>CAYTLG010000200.1:0-2764 GCA_964438725.1 uncultured Ruminococcus sp.
GATTTTATTATAATTGAGTTAACAAAAAAATTCCTAAAAAAGGACGGTAAAAAAACATGGAATACGGAATCCAGATGTACAGCCTTCGTGACATCACAGACAAGGATCTTGACGGAGCACTTCGTGCTGTATCGGAAATGGGCTACAAGATGGTAGAATTTGCAGGCTTCTTCGGTCATTCAGCTGAACAGGTTCGTGCAATGCTCGACAAGTACGGTCTGAAGTGCAGCGGTACTCACTCCGGTCTCGGCGAGCTTCTCAACGACTTCGAGGGTACTGTTGAGTATCATCAGACCATCGGCAACCACAACTACATCATCCCCGGTCATGACCTCAGCACAAAGGAAAAGCTTGACACATTCATTGCACAGTGCAATGAGCTTGCTCCCAAACTCAGAGCAAGAGGTATCGAACTCGGATATCACAACCACGCCCATGAATTCATTCCCACAGCTGAGGGTTATGAAATCCATAAGGAACTCGAAGAAAGATGTGATGTTTTCTTTGAACTCGACACATACTGGACATTTGTTGCAAAGAGAGAACCCGTATCTGAAATGGAAAGACTCAAGTCACGTCTCCGCTGCATCCACCTTAAGGACGGTTCTCCCGAAGGCAGAGGTTGCTCACTCGGAAGTGGTGCTGCTCCTGTTGCCGATGTACGCAAGAAGGCTATCGAGCTTGGTGTAACTATCGTTGTAGAAAGCGAAGGTCTTGATCCCACAGGTAAGGAAGAAGTACAGAGATGTATCGACTTCCTCAAGGCTTGCGATGAAAAAGACGCAAAGTGAAATTTAATTACTGAGGAATATATTAAAGGAGTCTGCACTTAAGTGGCAAACAGGAATAATAACAATTTTAATTTTGAAATACCAGGAATAATTATTTTCTTAGCATTCTGCTTTTGCTGGCCTGTCGGAATAGTTCTTCTCGTGCTTAATTCGATATCGAAAGAAAACAAAAGAAGAGAAAGAAGGAATAACAGAAGCAGTAACGCCAATACGTCGCAGACATACTATAATTATAACTACGGTAACGTAAACAATACCACAGCAAAAAAAGAAGAGCAGGACAAGGCGGAACCGGTGAAACGTAAATCGTCTGCTCTGTTCAGGGCATTTACTGCCGGTGGAATATGTAGCTTTGTCATCGCAGTGATATGTTTTCTTGCACAGATAGGAGCAGGATTTTCTAGCTTCACTCCCATAGCGTTTGCTCTTGCATATCTTGCAGTGGCAGCATGTCTGCTTGTTGGTGCTGACCTCACCAAAAAAAGAGATACACGCCTTTCGAGAATACGTGCCATAATCGGTAAGAAAAACAGTATAAATCTTACGAAGCTGGCAAGTGCCTCGAATGCAGATATCAAAAAAATTCGCCGTGATGTTCAGAAGCTGATAGATGACGGTGAATTCGGTGACAGTGCATATATCGACCTCGGAACGAACAATTTCATGCGTTTTGCTGATGCCGAGCCTGATGACCCCGAAATGTTCGACTACAAATCTCTTTATGAGGAGATTCTGAAGAATGACAAAAAATCCGAAAAAGAAGCTCCTGCCGATGAAAATCAAGCAGAAAAGAGTGGAGATGTTTCAGATAAAGAACATTTTGAAAAGATAATCAGACAGATACGACATCTGAACGATGAAATTGAGGATAAAGAAGTTTCCGATAAAATTGACATAATCGAAGGACATACAAAAAACATATTCGATTACGTTACGGATAATCCCGAAGCTATGTCCCAAATACGCACATTCATGAACTATTACCTTCCTACTACACTCAAACTCCTTCAGTCATACAGCAGGATAGAGCGTGTTGGTGTTGCAGGTGAAAACATGAAGCGTTCCAAGGATAACATAGAAAAGACACTCGACCTTCTCGTTATAGGCTTTGAACAGCAGGTTGACCAGCTATTCAAGAATGAGTATATTGACATTTCAAGTGATATCAGCGTTCTTGAGCAGATGATGCAGAAAGATGGTCTTGATAAGGGTGACAACGATATCCTGTCGTACATTGGCGATGAACCTGTCGAAGAATTTACCGATGATATCGGTGATGGATTCGGTTCAGGTGCGGCTGCTCAGTCTTTACCAAAAAAATAAAAGGTAATACCGTTTTGGCATTACCTCAAAAAGCTCTGTTATGATGCAAGTCGGCAGGGCTTTTTTTTATATTCCAAGAAGTGATTTTGCGTTTTTTGAGAAAATTTTTTCGTTGAGCGAGTCTCCGAGCTTGAGTGATTCTACAAAATTGTATGTATCAGATGCACTGCACCAGGGACAGTCACTCCCGAAAAGTACCATGTCGCTACCGTGACGAGTGAGCATATCACGTGCAAGGTCTTTGTCGAGGCCGTAACGTGTTCCCATAGAGGTGTCTATCATAATATTTTTTCCGATTAGCTTTTCGCTGACTTCCTTGTAGATTGCGTTTCCTCCGAAATGAGCGGCAATAAGTCTTGTTTTGGGAGAGCGAACCATTCTATTGAGTATACAATCGGGTGGTGCGAACAGCTTTGTCGGGGAATATGCGTCAAATCCTGCGTGGATTAATATGAACATATCAAATTCGGCACAAAGTTCAAATATCTCGTCAAATGTGTTGTCGTCTATCATTCTTCCCATATAGTCGGGGTGGAGCTTGATTCCGAGGATTCCGTTTTCATGAAGCTTCTCTATTTCTTCTGCCTTGCTTTCAAAATCGGGATGTATGCTTCCGAGAGGGAAAAGTCGTCCGCTGTGTTCTTTAAGAG
>CAYTLG010000201.1:0-2758 GCA_964438725.1 uncultured Ruminococcus sp.
TGCATACACGGTGAGCAACATTGTATTCACCACAGTGAGAGCACTTTACGAGGCCGGGCATTTCGAGCTTCCATACGTTTGAACGTCTCTTGTCACGTCTTGCTTTAGAGGTTTTTCTCTTCGGAACTGCCATTTTAATTATCTCCTTTGTTATCTTCGAGTAGTTTGGCTAAAGCAGCCATTTTCGGGTTGATGTATTTTTCTTCTTTGCATCCGCAGTCTCCGTCCTTGAGCTTCGCACCGCATTTCGGGCAAAGTCCGGGGCAATCATCACTGCACAGAGTGAACGGAGGAAGTTCGAGTGAAAGCTCTTCCATAATATCGGCATCGGGAATGATCTTCGCATCGTTGATATATATAGTATCTTCGACAACGCCGTCCCATTCATCATCAGCCGAAAGGTGGCTATCGGAACCGCCCTTGTCCGCATCGAGCACAGCAACTCTTTCAATATCAAATTCTACGGTTGCTTCAATGTCATCAAGGCATCTTGCGCACATCGTCCCGTATCTTACGGTAACATGAGATTCAAACATCATGCAGCCGAGTGAGTTTCTCACCCTTCCGACAACGCTTATTCCGCCGTGTGGAATGACAACATCCTCAGGCAGAGCGACACATTCAACGTCGGTATGCTCCGGGTCAAACGTATGGTTGAAATCAATTTCTTCAAGCCTATGGTTCATAAGCTGTGATACATCAATTTTCATAGTTACACCCTCCCAAGAATAATACAATATATTATACCTCATTTTCTCCAATATGTCAAGCGTTATACAAAAATAAAATCCCCGAAAAAACACAGCTCTGCCTCGCACAAAAAAATGCGAAAGAAATTTTTAAAAAGCCCTTGACAAAAGCGAAAAAGGATGATATAATAATAGGGCATTGAAGAGAACCTCTCGTGGGAGATGTGCCGGAGTGGCGAAATTGGCAGACGCCCGGGACTTAAAATCCCGTGTAACGAGAGTTACGTACCGGTTCGAGCCCGGTTTCCGGCATTCCGTTCTCGGATGTGAATTTAATATCGCGGGGTAGAGCAGCCTGGTAGCTCGTCGGGCTCATAACCCGGAGGTCATGTGGTTCAAATCCCTTCCCCGCAATCGACTAAAACCTTGAAGTCATCTCGATTTCAAGGTTTTTTGTTGCTGTTTTTCGAAAAAAAGAAGCCCCAGTTATCACGGCGATGATATACTTGCTTTTTAGCAGGATTCATATACCATGTCATAGGACTTCTTTTTATTTTCTCAGCTCTACTCTTCCGATTGCATAATAGTACAAATTATATTTCAATGCGATGAACGCATTAACCTACAAATATTGTTGTGCTCACGACAGGTTTTACAACGCTTTGGGGCTTTAAAATTCCTTATATCATAATATCTCTGTTGCTCAGCAGTAAAGCAAAATATACGACCGCAATCCTTACACTTTATGTATATATCCTCATATTCTAAACTGACATACAGCATTATTTCATCTATTGCATCCTCATCGACCTCTGAATTTGCGACAGAGAAATTATCTGAATATTACAATATTGTCGAAGAAAATACCTACACGCCACAATTTACACATGATATGTACGACTCATATGATGACGACACCCTCTATAATTGACAGATTAATTTAGTTTTTCATTTTTAGCAAAACAAAAGAACATATAAATCCGATTAACAAAAGGAGCCTATGCCACTCCCCTATTGGTGATTGCTTAGGCTCTTTTATTATTTACACGCTAAGAATGACAAACCTGAATGTAAGATGTGTCTCTCCCGCACTTACAGCGTGAACGTGCCGCCGTCTTTTCCGTAGATGGCAAAGGCAAACAGCGTTCTTTTACTTATTGCTGCGAAATATCCGTTACGCTCATATTCGTCAGCGTAGTTTTTCTCTATAAACTCAAGTGTTTCTTGCAGCTGCAACATTGCCGCAAACTCGTGCTTGCAGTTGTCGCTGTAAAAACAGGAGCAGACTAAACCGCTGATTTCACCGTTGCGATATTCGAACTCTACTTCGTATGCTTTGCCGCCTTCAACGATAGCATAGCCCCGGGTTCCGTCAAGACTGATATATCTGACATTGTTCGCATAGTAGTATTCGTGCCCAAACTCTTTGGTTGAGGAGGAAACTTTCATACTCTTGATGTCCTCCAGGCGGAATGTAGTATTGTCGCTGCCGCTGACGATTTCTTCACCTTCATTTGCAGGAGCCTTAAACCATCTTACCACCTTACTGCTCGGCAGTGCTTCTCTGTCGAATGTCACAAAATGTCTGTCTGCCATAAAAAACTTGCCGTGAACGGTAGTGTCCACCACTGCGATAACACGCTTATAGTCAGAAATCTTGATTTTGAAGTTATAATTAACTTCCATTACTTGTCCAAGCATACCTTCCAGCTTGCCGTCCACATATACCATGTCCCCACGATGCAGATCAAAACGGTCGTTGTAGTATGCCAGCGTCATATTGCGGTCCTCGAAATAAATCTGTACCACCGACTTGCGTGGCGATGTCTGCTGTGCTATGTATGTACCCTCTGCGGAATTATTTTCGTTATGCTCTGCTGTAAATCCAATCTTAAATGTCATATCTCTCACCTTACCATTCTCTATCGTTGTACGGCGTATCCTCGACACCGTTATCATTGAAGTGTTGCACCATCCTGTCCAGAATGCCCTTCCACATTTTCTTAAACCATTTGGTCTTGCCGAACCACTTTACAATTGCAGGACTGATTGCGTAGTATGTATGGATG
>CAYTLG010000202.1:0-2688 GCA_964438725.1 uncultured Ruminococcus sp.
CTGATATGGTGAGCCTACCATAAATCCACAGCCTACCTGATATCCGATAGCTTTAAGGTCGTAAAGACATCTCATTCGGTTATCGTAGCTCATTTCATTCGGGTGCAGCTTTGAGTAGTGGGTCTTGTCCGCAGTTTCGTGCCTGAGAAGATATCTGTCTGCTCCTGCTTCGTACAGTCGGAGATAGCTTTCACGACTTCGTTCACCGAGGGATAGTGTTACGGCACAGTCGGGATATTTCTCCTTTATACTGCAAACGATATCGCACATCACATTATCTGTATAATACGGGTCTTCTCCACCCTGCATTACGAACGTGCGAAATCCAAGCTCATATCCGCTTTCACAGCACGAAAGAATATCTTCCTTTGTGAGTCTGTATCTTTCGCAGGTGCGGTTACTTTTTCTGATACCGCAGTACAGGCAATCGTTCCTGCATATATTGCTTATCTCAATAAGTCCTCTTATATATACGTCGTTTCCGTATATTTCCGTACGTTTTTTTACGGCAAGTTCGGCTGCATATCTGCTTGTGGACTCATCCCTGCCATCAATTATCATGCAGTATTCGTCATGAAACAGCTTTTCTCCGCAGTCAAGCCTGTTTATAAGTTCAAAAACGTCATTCAAAACAAAACACCTTTCCATCCCCCAATAGCGAGAGACAGAAAGACGCTGAAAAAACACCTTAAAATCATCCACAGCTTTCACCTTAATCTGCGAGAAATCTCAACACAATTTCGGGGTCAGGGGGAATTATTTATTCAGTTATACTCCACTTAAACTTTGGAGTACGCAGCCTTGGCAGAGATACCATCCAACTTTCCGATTAGCCCGGTCAGCGAGTTTATCTTGTCCTGAGGTGCGTCAACGGCAACACTAATGATATTTATACTCTTTTCTCTGTAAGGTATACCCATCCTGCCGATTATATATTCGCCGTATTCGTGGAGTATTTCGTTAAGCCTTGATACGCTTTCACTTTTTTCCACAATAATACTTATGACAGCAACTCTTGTTTCCATAATTTGCTCCATTTCTGTATTATAGTACGATTATAACATAATTTTTTATGTTATGCAATAGTTATTTGAACAATTTTTTTACTTCTTTGTCATTTTCATAGTATTGTGCCTGTGCAAACCAAAGCTCATGATACTTCCCGCTCTCGTTTGCAACAAGTTCATCATGGCTGCCCTGCTCACAAACCGAGCCTTTATCGAACACAACAATATTGTCACAGAATCTGCATGATGAAAGTCTGTGTGAGATATACACTGCGGTCTTGTCATCAACTATTGCATCGAATTTTGTATATATCTCCGCTTCGGCTATCGGGTCAAGTGCTGCGGTAGGCTCATCGAGAATTATAAACGGTGCATCCTTGTAAAGTGTTCTTGCAAGCTCTATCTTCTGTGCTTCACCGCCAGATACATTCACTCCGTTCTCATTGTAATCCTTGTATAGATATGTATCAATACCGTTTGGCACGGTTTTCAATCTCTCACCGAAGCCAGCCTTAACAAGACAATCTTCAGCTCTGCTGCGGTCACAATCAGTTCCGACTGATACGTTATCACACAGCTTATATGAAAGAAGCTCTGTATCCTGAAAAACTACCGAGAACACGGACATATACTCGTCGTAGTTGTATTTGCTTATGTTTATTCCGTTAAGAAGAATTTCTCCCTCAGTCGGGTCATAAAGTCTGCACAGTAATTTTATAAATGTAGTTTTACCACTACCATTCTGACCGACTACCGCAAGTCTTTCGCCAACCTTGAATTTCATGTTCACGTGACGAAGTGAGTAATCATCGCTTCCAGGATACTTGAACGAAACATCACGAAATTCAATTTCATACTTTCTGTCGTTTCGTTTTTCAACGGTAAGTGTGCCTTGATACATATTGTTTGGAATATCGAGGTATTCAAAAATCAGCTTGAGAAATTCTGCATTATTTCTCATTCTGCCTATGCTTGAAAGTCCATTTGTAAGATCACCTGCTACCCTTGTTATGGAGGCAACATACTGTGTTATTTCACCGATACCAAATGCACCTGCAATAGCTTTCAGACACACAAACACATATGCGACTCCCGTAAACATGACAGATATTCCCTCTCCTGCCGCAGTAAGGAAACCTATTCTTTCACGTGATAGCTTCGCAAATATTCCTTTTGAACAGAAAGTATTTGTCTTATCACTGTTGAATGTATGTGAAATTTTATCAAATCTGTATGTACGTATGTCATCACCGGGTTTATCGTAACTTATATAACCATAGAATCCGAATAATCTGTTTGCAAGATTGTGTGTACCTGCCGCCTTTGCATAATAGCTCTCACCTACACCTGAAAGATATGGTGCAAGGTATATCACGCAAAGCATTATCGCTACTATAAGAACAATAAACAACGTGCTGTTCAAAATCGTATATGCACCTGCAGAATCGGGAACACGACTTGTAAACAGCTTTACAGTCATTGCAATACCGCCTGCAAATGAAAATACAGCAGAGGTCAATGTCTCAAAGCCATTTACGCAAGTATGTATACCCCAGCCGCCACCGTTTTCGTTATCCCTGATCGTACTGAGTATCTGATGTGTTTTCGGGTCATCCTGGTCGCAAAAGTCCATATCGAGGAGCTTATCGCAAAGTATTTTTTCATAATCATAATACTGTGT
>CAYTLG010000203.1:0-2658 GCA_964438725.1 uncultured Ruminococcus sp.
ACGAAGCAATCTGCATGGAATGTGCTGAGGCAGAAAGGAATATACCGAGTATCTAAGCGGATACAAAAAAGAAGCAATCTGCATGGAATGTGCTGAGGCAGAATCTATTATTTTAACAAATTTATTAATTAAAACATAGTAGCATGAGTCGATAAAATAGGCGAATGCTGCTTTTGTTTTTTTGTGGATTATCTATGGCATTTCATATAAAATAGGCTTTAATTTGAGTTGAAATATGCACTACATATGTACCTTTTCCACATCATAAAAAAATTTTTTGAAAAATCGCAAATTTTTTTGTATATTTATACACATGATTATGTGCTACGGGTGTTTTATATACACATTATATTGTAAAGAAATGGAATTTAATTATTTATAAAGTATCAGCGTTAAAAAAATTAATTTTCGTACTGGATTTATATGGTATTATAGAGTCAGAAAACGGAAAGGAGAATTAAATATGACAACGCTGGAAGACAAGTTGGTATGTTTTAGCGGCGAAAATTTCGACAACACAGGAGGATGTACTGAGATAAAAGTCAGATATCGCCTGCTCATGAGAGTAGATGAGAGGAAAATCTACTCTGTTGAGGTCACGACTGAATCCAACGGGGAAAGGGATATTGCCTACGCAGACAGTGTTGCGGTAGACGAAACCGAAGCGAGAAATATCTTTGACTTCCTTTGTCAGGGAAAAGTCACGTCATGTACGTTGTTTGATGTACTTGAAGATGCACTCTGATAAAACTGCATAAAAACAGTCCCTTTGTATGCATTTCTCATACGAGGGGACTTTTTTTGTTCACACAGATTTCAGATTACTTTCTTATAACTTTCGTATTAAAAATTATATAAAACACTTGACAAAAGATATAAAGTGTGCGATAATATATGTACAGTAAAGAAAGGATATGAGCAGATGAAGAAAACATTGTATAGCTTGATGCTGTCGGACGATGTAATGCGTGAGATAGATGCTTTGGCTCACAGAATGGGTACAAACCGCTCTAATCTCGTGAATATGATACTTGCCGAAAAGGTTCAGATGCGTACTCCGGAACAGCATATCAACGATATTTTCTCAGGTATAGAACAGCTATTGAGTTCTTCACGTGATCTGATACCGCTTTTTGCTCCGAATACACAGCGAGTTACGGTAAGGTCTAGCCTTGAATATAAATATCACCCCACGGTAAGATACGAGGTTGAGCTTGTCAGTGGATTTGTCAAGGGTGAGCCGATTGGAGTAGTTACTGCAAATTACCGCACACAGTCACAGGCACTTCTGGAGATGCTTTCGAGATTCTTCCGTTGCCTTTGCAGAATAGAGCAGGAATCACTTCCGATAAATATCGCATATTCAATCGAAAACGGTAAATTCACAAGAACTCTTGCATATCCCGTGTCAAAAAGCGGACAGGAGTATTCACTGAATGCGGATGAGCTGTCACGTGCTATTACAGATTATGTAAGTCTTGTTGATAAGATGATGAAAGCGTGTGTCAGCGGTGCCGATGCTGTCGTGCTGAGAGATATGTATAACGAAGACCTCGTAAAACGTGATATCATAATTTAGTCTGAAAAGTCACTTGATGAAGTACATGAAAGGATGATGATATATGAACGCTGAAAAATTCACACAGAAAACTATCGAAATAATAAATAACTCACAGAATATCGCACGTGATAAGCAGAACCAGACTCTTACACCCGAACATCTCCTTTACGCACTGCTTACTATGGACGGTGGACTTGTACGTACTCTCGTTCTGCGTATCGGTCAGAAAAACGGAAACGGTGACATCATAAATCAGATGACAAG
This sequence comes from uncultured Ruminococcus sp., assembly GCA_964438725.1. Lineage (GTDB taxonomy): Bacteria > Bacillota > Clostridia > Oscillospirales > CAG-272 > UMGS1696. Next base: position 1,826 of record CAYTLG010000203.1, read on the forward strand.
TGACGTTGAAGCAGCCATTGACCGTCTGCCTAAGGTAAGCGGTTCAAATGGTGAGCTTTATCCCTCCAGTGAAGTTTCCGCAGTGCTGAGATTTGCCGAAAAAGCAGCAGAAGGCATGAAGGATCGCTATATTTCCGTAGAACACATCATGCTCGGTTTGCTTGAAGAGGGCGGAAGAAGTATACAGAATATTTGCTCAAAGTACGGGGTAAACAAAAAGACCTTTGCCGATGAGCTTGCAAAGGTAAAAACCTCTCCCGTAACGAGTGACAATCCCGAAGATACCTATGATGCACTCGCAAAATACGGCACCGACCTTGTTGAAAGAGCAAGAGAACAGAAGCTCGACCCCGTTATCGGTCGTGACGGAGAAATAAGAAGTGTCATTCGTATTCTGTCACGTAAGAGCAAGAACAATCCCGTGCTTATCGGTGAACCCGGTGTCGGTAAAACAGCAATAGCAGAGGGACTGGCACAGCGTATAGTAAGAGGGGATGTTCCCGACGGACTCAAGGATAAAACGATATTCTCGCTTGACATGGGTTCTCTCGTAGCAGGTGCAAAATACAGAGGTGAATTTGAGGAAAGACTCAAGGCCGTACTCAACGAGATAAAAAAGGCCGAGGGCAAGATAATTCTTTTCATAGATGAACTTCACACAATAGTAGGAGCAGGCAAGACCGAAGGCTCAATGGATGCCGGTAACCTTTTAAAGCCTATGCTTGCAAGGGGTGAGCTGCATTGTATTGGTGCGACAACACTTGACGAATACAGAAAATATATCGAAAAGGATGCGGCACTCGAAAGACGTTTCCAGCCCGTTATGGTAGAAG
>CAYTLG010000204.1:0-2656 GCA_964438725.1 uncultured Ruminococcus sp.
TATTCACGCCATCCAGTATTACTTCACCTTCATCAGGCGTGAGAAGTCCGTTCAGCATCTGCACGAGAGTGGATTTTCCGCTTCCCGTGTGCCCGATCAGACCCGTTATACCTCCGTCAATTTTAAACGAAATATTATCGAGAGCCTTATGAGCCCCACTTGTCTTTTTTCCGTAGGTATATGATAAGTTTTTTACTTCTATCGTTGCCATTCTTTCCTCCGACGGTCATCCGAGATACTTTTTGTTTCGTATGGCCTCAGCTATGACTGCCGCACATTCATCCGTATCGAAAATATCAAGCGGAACATCAAGTCCACGTTTACGCATTTTGTAAAGAAGCTCCGTTGTCTGCGGAACGTCAAGTCCTGCTGCCCACATCTTTTCAGGGTCACCGAAAACAGCAGAGGGAGTTCCGTCTCCAATCATTTTTCCGTCCTTCATAACGATTATTCTGTCAGCCATAGCCGCTTCGTTCATGTGGTGCGTTATGAGTATTACCGTGATTTTTTCTTCTTTGTTCAGCTTTTCGATTATCTCCATAACCTCACGTCGTCCCATAGGGTCAAGCATAGCCGTGGATTCATCGAATATTATGCACTTTCTTTTCATTGCAATAACACCAGCTATCGCAACACGCTGTTTCTGACCGCCTGAAAGATTATATGACGGACGGCGTGCATATTTTGTCATCCCGACCGCTTCAAGTGCATCGTCAACCCTTTTTCTTATCTCAGAGGGTTTAATTCCGAGGTTTTCGCAGCCGAACGCAACATCCTCTTCTACTATCGTGGCAACTATCTGGTTATCGGGATTCTGAAAAACCATACCAACGTCACGTCTTGCTTCGAGAATATCGTCCTCAGTCGTACTGTCCGCTGTCATTTCCTTACCGCATATTGTGAGACGACCGCTGTCAGGCATATTTATCATACAAAGCAGCTTCGCAAGTGTGGATTTTCCGCTTCCGTTTCGACCTAAAATAGCGGTGAACGAGCCTTCGTCGATTTCAAACGAAACTCCGTCAAGGGCTTTTCGCTTACTTGCACCCTCCTCAGTCGGATATGAGAACGCAAGATTTTCTGCTTTAATCATTGTAGGCATATTTTTCTCCATGTACTCTATCTTACGGAAATGCTGCTCAGAAGCTGAATTTTGCTCTGACAGTTGCACCGCTCGGAAGAAGAAGTCCTGAATTTGTTACGGGAATACAAGTTTCACCCGTCTCGGTTTCAACATGGGAACGAAGTCTTTCGGGGAGAGTTCTCATGAGAAGGTACTGCATTACTGCGGGAGAAAGTCCCGTTGTATAGGAATTTATGAGAAAGAAGAGCGGTTCATCGGAGAGCAGCTTTACCGCAAGCGAGATAAGCTCAGAGGCACATTCTTCGAGCTTCCATACTTCACCGCTCGGACCTCTTCCGTATGACGGAGGATCCATAATGATACCGTCGTATTTGTTACCACGTCTTATTTCACGCTCAACGAACTTCTTACAGTCATCAACGATGTATCTGCAAGGTGCATTTTCAAGTCCTGAGAGAGCCATATTTTCTTTTGCCGCCTGTGTCATTCCCTTTGAAGCATCGACATGAACGAGAGCCGCACCTGCCTTTGCACAAGCAACCGTAGCACCGCCTGTATATGCGAAAAGGTTAAGTACCTTGGGCTGTTCACGTCCTTCTTTTATTGCGGAACGTATCACTGAATCCTGCCAGTCCCAGTTTACTGCCTGCTCCGGAAACAGTCCTGTATGCTTGAATCCCATCGGGCGTAGTCTGAAGGTAAGGTCACGGTAGTTTATACACCATGCTTCGGGCATACGATGAACTGTCCATGAGCCGCCACCGCCAACTCTTTTATACACTCCATCGGGATGCTTCCACTGAGGAGCTGTTCTTTCACCTTTCCAAATTACCTGCGGGTCGGGACGAACAAGTATGTATCTGCCCCATCTTTCAAGTCTTTCACCGCCATCACAGTCGATAAGCTCATATTCTTTCCATTTATCTGCTGACCACATATCAAAAAATCTCTTTCAGTTATCAATTAATTTTCTTGCAATATCGGAACGGCTTCCCTTGCCTGTCTGACCGATTTTGCCTGCCATAGTTGTCGGTTTGTTATAGTATTGTGCGAGTCTTGAAGCCCCTGTATATGCGTGACACATCGCCGCCGCAAGAGCATCCGCCGTATCATCGGGTTTCGGCTTTTCTTTCAGTCCGAGAAGCAAAGTCACGGTATCTATCATCTGATTTTTGTCTGCACGTCCATAGCCTGTTACCGTATTCTTTATCTGGAGCGGTGTATATTCGTATATCGGAACACCGTTCTGTCGGATTGCAAGGACTATTACACCTCTTGCTTCAGCCACAATGATACCGGTTTTCTGGTTGGTATTGAAGAAAAGCTCCTCAATAGACGCAGAATCGGGCTTGTATTTTTTAATTATCGCAGAAATCTCGGAATACACGGTGAGTAGCCTGTCCTCGGTATTCATGGACGACGGCGTTGTTACCGCACCGAAATCAAGTGGCTTTTGCCGCATTCCGCTTGCATCCGTCTCGATAACTCCCCATCCCACGATAGCTATACCGGGGTCTATTCCAAGGATAATCATATTATCACCTATTATAATATTGTAATAATATATTATAT
>CAYTLG010000205.1:0-2647 GCA_964438725.1 uncultured Ruminococcus sp.
GAATGGATCAGCCGGTCGGACTTTTATCAGGCGGTCAGCGTCAGGCTCTTACTCTTATGATGGCTACGCTGAATCCTCCGAAGCTGCTTTTGCTTGATGAACATACGGCGGCACTTGACCCTGCGACTGCTGAAAAGGTTCTTGAGATAACTAAAAGTATAGTTGAGGAAAACAAGCTGACGTGCATGATGATAACTCACAATATGCAGTCCGCACTTGAGCTTGGAAACAGAACTATAATGATGAATGCCGGACGTATAGTTTTTGATACCAACGGAAAAGAAAGAGACGCTCTTACCGTACAGGATTTGCTTGATAAATTCAAAGAGGTTTCGGGAAAAAAGCTCGACAACGACAGAATGCTTCTTATATAAAAATAAAACGGAGTTTGCGATTTGCGGTTAACATTTCGCATTCTCCGTTTTTTTGTTATACTCCCATTCCTTTTCCACGGAATCCGGTAATATCTGCTATGACTTCTCCTGCTATGATAAGTCCAACGACTGAAGGAACAAATGCACAGCTTCCCGGTGTCTGTCTTTTCGCTGTAACTTCTACTTCATCGGATGGGTCAGGTGTTGGTGTCAATGGAACTTCTTTAGAATACACGACCTTGAGTTTCTTTATTCCACGTTTTTTAAGTTCCGTTCTCATGACACGTGCGAGAGGGCAGACTGAGGTTTTAAATACGTCTGTTACCTCAAAGGCAGTTGCATCTACTTTATTTCCTGCACCCATTGAGCTGATTATCGGGACTTTTGCGTTTGTTGCGTTTACTACGAGTGCAATTTTTCCCGAAACTGTATCAATTGCATCTATTATATAGTCATAACCCGAAAAATCGAACTCGGTTTCAGGTGTGTAGAACATTTTATATGCGTTTACTATTGTATCGGGGGAGATATCATGAACTCTGTCTGCGGCAACATCTACCTTGTATTTTCCGATAGTGCTGTGTGTTGCTATAATCTGTCGGTTAAGATTTGTTAGGCAAACTGTATCGTTATCTATGAGGTCAAGCTGACCTACTCCGCTTCTTGCAAGAGCTTCAACTGTGTATCCACCGACTCCACCTACGCCAAATACAGCTATTTTTGCGTTTTTCAACTTTTCCATAGCATCGCTGCCGTAGATTAACTGGGTTCTCGAAAATTGATTGAGCATAAATGACTCCTTTGAGATATATCTGAATGATATTATAAATTAATCTGGCATGATTGTCAACAAAAAAATTCCCCTGTCACAGACCTAATAGCCGTAGCAGGGGGATTTCTAGTTACTCATCCTTTGTGGATTCAGCTTTGAGATTTGATATTTCTTTTGCGAAGGTGTCGATATCTTTAAATTCACGATGAACCGAGGCGAAGCGGACATATGCAACTGCATCGAGCTTTTTCAGCTTTTCCATAACCATCTCGCCGATACGCTGTGAGCTTATCGCAGTCGTCATGGAGCTTTGTATCTCTGCCTCAATTTCATCGGCTATTGAATATGGGTCTATCGGACGCTTTTGACACGCCTTCAGTAAGCCTGCGAGAACCTTATTTTTATCGAACAATTCGTGTGAACCGTCTTTTTTTTCTACGACCGGTGTGAGTGTATCAATTATCTCATACGTAGTGAATCTAAAATGGCAGGATTCACATTCACGTCGTCTTCTTATGCTGTTATTATCTTCGACAGGGCGAGAATCTATAACTCTGCTGTCACCGACCAGGCATTTTGGACACTTCATAATCTTTTCCCACACCGAATATCGTGAGCTTTATGGTGCAGGTTTACTCCTTTCGCTGTTTTTTTGCTATTGTTTTAGTTTGCTTTATCAAAAATATCCCAAACGAGTGTATTGTTTTCTTCCTTAATCGGCACGAAGATAGGTGTTTCAACTCTTCCTGCCGATGAGGAGTTAGGAGAGTGTACGGAGAGATACATCTGACCGGTAGGAGTCTTAAAGATCATTCCGTGACCGCCATCGTATTCGTTTGTTATGTTGGGCATTACTCTTGAGTAGAGAAGCTCTTTATCCTGAGTCCAAGGACCTAATACGTTGCCTGATTCACTTCTTGCGATACCAACGCAGTATCCGTAATCATCCCAGTTTGACCAAAGCATGAGAAGCTGACCATCTTCGGTTGTGTACATCCAGCACCCATCGGTAACACCATTTCTTGACCAGTCGGAAGCATCTGCTCTGAACAGCTCAACAGGCTCGGAAATGAAGTGTGTAAGGTCATCGGAGAGCTTTGCAACTGCGAATGTACCTACATTGTCGGGTGTGCTTGTCCATTCATGAACAAATATCATCCAAGGCTGTCCATCGGGATCAACATAGAATGTGCCGTCGATAGCATCCCAGTCGGCAGGTGTGAGGTGACCATCGGAAATTTCAACGAACGGACCCTCAGGTGAATCGGACTTCATTATTGTACAGCCACGGTGATTTGTCTTACCGGTCTGATAGGTGGTGAACATATAGTATGCACCGTTGTACTTGTGAACTTCGGGAGCCCACTGGCATCCTACGCAGTTTTCGGGTACTGTGCAGGCGTTGTATGGACCGGACCATTCTCCGTCGAGATAGCCTGAGGTATTTTTGTAATATACCCAGCCTGTACCGTATGCGTAATAAACTCCGTCTACCTCAAGT
>CAYTLG010000206.1:0-2598 GCA_964438725.1 uncultured Ruminococcus sp.
CTCTTTCTATGATATTCTTTCCGGGTGTAAAATTTCCTGAGGATGAAGAAGATACGCCCGATAAACTGAAAGCTGTACTTGATATGAAAGAGACAGAAAATGAAATTGAAGCTCATGTAACGCTTAGCCAGGGTGAAAAAAGTGTTAGTGCATCGGAATGCGTAAAAAAAGGTACACATGATGATGACAGAACCCGTAAAATAGCATCAGGTTCAGCATTCATGAAAGCGGGGGTTGAGTTTACCGGATTTACACCTCCGTGGGGCATACTTACAGGTGTACGTCCCGCTAAAGTTGCAACGGAGCTTATAGAAAACGGAAGAACACCTGAAGAGGCAGCTAGTGAGATTGAGAGGGACTATTTTGTTTCTCCGGTAAAGGCAAAACTCGCAGCAGATGTTTCGGCAGCTGAAAAAAAACTTATAACTGATGATATTAGACGTGAATGCAGCGTTTATGTTGGAATACCATTTTGTCCGACAAGATGTGCGTATTGTTCATTTGTTTCGTATACATCACCCGGTTTGCTGAAGCTCATTCCGGATTATCTTAATGCCCTCTCAAGAGATATTGACGGTATTTTCGGAGTGATACGTGAACTTGGCATGAAGGTTCGTTCTGTATATATTGGTGGTGGTACACCTACAATTCTAAATGCATCGCAGCTTGATATGCTTCTTTCATGCATTAATAAAAATATCAGCGGAGTAGATGAGTTTACACTTGAGGCAGGACGACCTGATACAATAACTGCTGACAAGTTAAAAGTGGCTTATGAACATGGTGTTGATAGAATGAGTGTAAACACACAGACAATGAATGACGAGGTTTTGCGAAAGATAGGACGTGCTCATGACTCCGAGATGTTTCTGAAAGCATATGAGATTGCCAAAAACAGCGGAATTCCGAACATCAATGTTGACCTTATTGCAGGACTTCCGTATGACACAACTGAATCGTTCATGAATTCTATTGACCGTGTGATAGAGCTTGACCCTGAGAACATTACTGTACATACATTCAGTGTGAAGAAGTCATCTGAATTCAAGACAGAGGGAATGTTTGACCCGGCATCGGTTATTGCCGCTGAGAGCGTTGAGTATTCTCAGAATGCATTGGCTAAAAACGGTTACCTCCCATACTATATGTACAGACAAAAGAACACTGTTGGTAATCTCGAAAATGTGGGTTACTCTAAGGCCGGACATGAAGGACTTTATAATGTTTACATGATGGAGGAGGTGCATTCAATTTTTGCATCGGGAGCATCATCTGTAACAAAACTTGTGTCGCTTCCCGATAAAAACGGAAACGTCAGAATTGAAAGATTTTTCCGTCCGAAATATCCGTATGAATATCTCCGTGACTGTGCAGAAGAGGACTATAAGCTTGGAGAATTAAGAAAGGCAGCCAAAGAGTTCTTTGAAAGGTAAAAAATGAAAAGCATTGATATAAGTTTAAAAACAAAAAGTGAAGCACAGAGCTTTATTTTGCAATGTGAAGACATTTTTAGAACAGAACTTGACAATGCAGTAAAATATGTGGCAAGTTCGGACAATTCAAAGGTAATAACACTGTCGGGTCCAACCTGTTCGGGAAAGACCACAACGGCAGAAAAGTTGACTGAGCATTTGACAAGCAACGGTAAACGTGTGGTAGTAATATCCATAGATGACTTTTTTCTTGACAGAGATATGCGAAATTCAGTTGAAGGAGAAGCTCCTGACTATGATACAGTTAAAGCTATCGACCTTGATTATTTTGCATATTTTACAGACAGACTTCTCAAAGGAAAAAGTGTACTTATTCCGAAGTATGATTTTTCACAAACCTCACGTATAGGATATCATGAATATATTCCGAGTGATAACGATATATATGTATTCGAAGGAATACAAGCAGTCTATCCTGAAATATCGTCACTTCTCGGCAACCATCAAAGTTTGTTCATATCGGTTCAAGATGATATCGAATATAATGGCAATGTAATTCGCAAGAATGACATAAGACTTCTGAGACGTGTAGTACGTGATTATCTTTTCAGAGGTGCAACGGCAGAGTTTACCCTTCATCTTTGGGATGGTGTGCGTGCTAACGAAGAAGAGAATATCTTTCCAAATGCTAATGAATGGAGTGTAAAGATAGATTCCTGTCTTAGCTACGAGCCGTTTATTCTAAGCAGATATACTTTGCCACTTCTTGGAACAGTTCCATCTGACAGCAGATATCGTTTTGAAGCAGAAAACCTTATGAAAAAGATAGCAGTATTCAGTAACGACAATTTCGAAGACTGTATGATTCCATGTAACTCTGTTTTCCGTGAATTTATAGGAAAGTAATACTATGTGTAAATTCAGCGGTACTTGATACTGGGGGGCATTGTTTGAACATAGCAGGGGAATATTGTAAGGATACGCAAATAAAGGACTATCAAAAAACAAAAGACGGATTTACACGTGGGGTAGTGATACTCACTGTGTCTAATCTGTTGGTAAAAATCGTTGGAGTCCTGTTTAAGATACCTATGAACCGAATTATTGGTGACACGGGTATGGGTTATTACAACTCAGCGTATTCGATATATACATTGTTTTATAT
>CAYTLG010000207.1:0-2585 GCA_964438725.1 uncultured Ruminococcus sp.
AGGAGGAGGAGTGCTCTTGCTTCGTTTGTTGTGTCGTTAGGAACAGCGATTACCGCACCGTCTTCGAGAGCGTCGAGGGATGTGCAAGTACCTGCGTAGATTCCGAAGGGTTCATAGTGAACGCCTGCGATGGTAACGAGGTGTGTGCCGTTTTCAGCGTTGAAGGATTCGAGGTAGGGCTGGTGCTGGAAGTAGTTGGCATCAACGTCACCGCTTTCTGTTGCATTGTTGGGAGTAACGTAGTCGTCCATTACCTTGATTTCGAGGGTGTAACCTGCTTCTTCGAGGGCAGGCTTGCACTGTTCGAGGATCTCAGCGTGGGGAGTAGCGGATGCAGCAACTGTGATGGTCTTGTCGTCAGACTTGCCGGAAGAGCAGGATACGAGAGATGCTGCTGCGAGGATGGATGCGAGGGCGATGGATACAAACTTTTTCATGATATTTTCTCCTTGAAATTATTTTTTTAGTTTGAATGTTTTTTATAAATCATTTGCCACGGATTCTACGGTCAGTCTTCTTTGCAATTACGGAAAGTCCTTCCTGAAGTATCTGAACGATGATGATGAGAAGCATGGATGAGATATACATATGCTTGGGCTGGAATCTGTAAAGACCGTATCTTATTGCGAGCTGACCGAGACCGCCGCCTGCTATAAGATATGTCATGGGGGTATAGCCGAGGATTGTTGTGATTGCGATTGCACCGCCGACTATGAGAGAGGGTTTTGCTTCTGGGATGAGAACCTTTGTGATTATCTGAAGATTGCTCGAGCCCATAGCCTGAGCAGCTTCAATAACTCCACGGTCAACCTCACGGAACGATGATTCTATCATTCGTGCTACATAAGGTGCTGCGGCTATTACGAGGTAGAAGATGAATGCACCATCTCCTATCTGAGTTCCTACTACTATCTTTGCAAGGGGTTGAGTGATGATGAGCAGGATTATGAAAGGTATTGAGCGGATTATGTTTACTATTACTCCGACTATGCGGTTTACAGTGTTGTTCGGGAAAATGCTGTCTTTGGATGTACAATAGAGAAGCACACCAAGCGGTAATCCTATGATATATGCAATGATTGTTGAGAATATTGTGACAGTCAGTGTGGATATTATAGCTTCAACATATATCGAGGTCATTCCGCTGTCGAGTATTCCATCGAGGAACTCAACCATTTGTATCGCCTCCTTCATTTTCGGCTTCGAGATCTGCGTCCGAAATCTTTTCGTATTTTACCTTATGTGAATCAAGATAAGCAAATATTCTTTCGACTGACGCTTCGTTTTCGGGAAGTCTGAGAAGCATCTGACCGTATGCACGTCCGTCAAGCTCCTTTGTATCAGCTCCGATTATATTTACGGAAACACGACATTCGAGTGAAAGGTTCGATATAACCGGTTCGTTTGAGGTCTGACCGTCGAATACTATTCTTACAAGCGGACCTGTCGGAGCGAATCTTGCTGCCGCACCCTTAGGTAGGATGAGATCCTTTGCAACTGCGGATTTCGGTGCAATAAAGATATCCTTTACAAGTCCCATCTCAGCGACAGTACCGTGGTCAAGAACCGCTACTTTGTTGCAGATACGCTCAACGACCTTCATTTCGTGAGTGATAACGACTATTGTTACACCAAGTTCGGAGTTTATCTTTTTGAGAAGTTCGAGTATCTGTGTAGTTGTGTTCGGGTCAAGTGCACTTGTTGCTTCGTCACAGAGGAGAACCTCCGGATCTGTTGCAAGAGCACGTGCAATAGCTACACGCTGTTTCTGACCGCCTGAGAGCTGTGCAGGGTAGTTGTTCATTCTATCCTCAAGACCAACTATTTTTAGAAGCTCTTTAGCACGCTCAACTGCTTTTTTCTTCGGAACACCCGATATTTCCAGAGGGTAGCAGACATTTGCAAGAGCTGTACGCTGTGCAAGCAGATTGAAGTTCTGGAATATCATTGCTATCGAGCGGCGGGTTTTGAGAAGTTCTTTCTTTGAGAGGGATGCAAGACTTACGCCTTTGAATTTCACATCACCGGATGTAGGAATTTCGAGGAAGTTCATGCATCGGACGAGGGTTGATTTTCCCGCACCGGAGAGACCGATGATACCGTAGATATCACCTTTCTCAACTTTAAGTGAGACATCACTTACGGCTTCAACAGAGTCGTGGTCGGTGTGGAAAGTTTTGGTTACGTTAATAAGCTCAATCATATCTTCACCGTATTAATATTTATTCAAACACAGAAAAATAGTCCGGAGCAATTTAAGTTGCCTCCCGGACTATCCATCAAGTATTATTTATTGTTTATCAATTAGTTTTTACTATGTGACAACAACACCCGATGTTAAATCCGGGTGGAGAACATTCGAATTGCGGCTCTCTGAATGTTGAACATAATAAATACCTCATACACTTGTTTCTTGTTTATTCCCTTGCGGTGACTAAATTATAGCATATTCAAACGGTAGGTGTCAACCATGTTTTTGAAAAATAATTTATAATATTTCGCCAAAAAATAATAATTATTCAGTAATTTTACACACATTTACGACTTTGTCACAGAAAAATCAATATTTACAATAATTTCTATAT
>CAYTLG010000208.1:0-2562 GCA_964438725.1 uncultured Ruminococcus sp.
CAGCTGCTGTTATCCGTGCTGCTATCAACGTAAAGAAGGCTCATGCTGACTGGACTGTAAAGCCCGAAATCATGATTCCTCTCGTTGGTGATGTTAAGGAACTTAAGTACGTTAAGAAGGTAGTTGTTGAAACAGCTGACGCTGAAATCGCTGCTGCCGGTGTTGCTCTCGAATACGAAGTTGGTACAATGATCGAAATTCCCAGAGCTTGCCTCACCGCTGATGAAATCGCTGCTAACGCTGACTTCTTCTGCTTCGGTACAAACGACCTTACTCAGATGACATACGGCTTCTCCCGTGACGACGCTGGTAAGTTCCTCAACGCATACTATGATGCTAAGATCTTCGAAAACGATCCCTTCGCTAAGCTCGACCAGGTTGGCGTTGGTAAGCTCATGGATATGGCTCTCAAGCTCGGTAGACCTGTTAACCCGAACCTCCATGTAGGTATCTGCGGTGAACACGGTGGTGACCCGACATCTGTTGAGTTCTGCCACAAGATTGGTCTTGACTACGTATCCTGCTCTCCCTTCAGAGTGCCGATCGCAAGACTCTCCGCTGCTCAGGCTGCAATCAAAGGCTAATTTAAAATCAACTTTAGTCTGATTAATAAATAAACAAAAAGACCTTGTATGGATTAACTTCCAAACAGGGTCTTTTTTAATTCTATGCAAATTTGAGTGAGTTCACGTTCGACTCAGAATTAACCGATTCTCTTGTAAACGGGAATATTCTCAGTGCAAACATGGATGCATCCGTCTTTGGGGAGATTGATTTCCTCTCCGGTGTAGAAGTCTGCCCACTTGGCGGATACGGGAAGGTACACGTCACGTTCGTCACCTTCGCCTGCAAAAATAGGTGCAACGAGAAGATCATCGCAGAAGAGATATTCATCATCAATAGAGTATGTGTTCTCATCATCCGTGAAATCGGATACAAGTGCACGTACAGGTGCTTTGCCTGTTTCATGATACTTGTCAAGCGATGCCTTAATCATCGGAATTAGCTTGTATCTCAGTTCAATCAGCTCACGAACCTCGTCCTCGCATTCATGAATAATCCACGGAATACCGTCATAGTTCCATGCGTTGACAAGACATTGTACTGAGAACACAACTGTCTGGATACGTCTGATGCACTCGTTCTTTGAGCCTGCTTCACGGAATTCGGGAGACCAAAGAAGTCCTGAGAAACCTGAGTTAACCAATGCTCTGATGAATGTTCTATGGTCGTAAAGGTCACCGTAAAGAACGAACGGATACGGAGCCGCCAAAGAACCCATAGAACGTATTTCGGAAAGTGTAGGTTTGCCGTCAAGAGCTTTCATAAGTGTCTTGCAGTAAAGTACACCGTGCATTGAATGATACTGCTCGCCATCCATACCCGACGGGAAACGTGATGTAAGCGGGAAGCACCATCCACCGGTAAAGTCACTTGAGTCACACTCATCGAGCTTGAAGCCGTCAATACCCTTTGCTATGATATTCTTTCTGTGATGTTCAGCGAAAATATTTGAGGCTTCCTCAGTCGCAAGGTCGGGAACAAGTCCGCCGAATACCTTATGCTCTCCACAGTGCGGCATGATTTCGTTATAGAACGGAGCATTAGGATGTGTGTATGAATGTTCCCAAAGGTTGATGTGATATCCCTTTGAAAGAACATAATCGATAAAGCCGTCCGGATCGGGGTAATTGCTTTTACGCCATGTGTATGTACAAGGATAAGCGTGTTCGTGCCATCCGGGTTCAAGACCAATGATGTCACAAGGAATGTTCTTGTCTCTGAAATAATCAACAACCTCAATGATTTTGTCCGAATTCCACTGACCGTAGCAACGGTAGAGAAGTCCGAGCGACCATTCGGGAATATTTGCAGGGCCGCCGCCCGCAAGCATATTGTACTGAGCAACGATATCCGTAATAGTATCGCCCTCAATAATGTAGACATCAATACCCTGAGCTGCGGGAATCTTTACGTCCATAGTGAGCGTGTCCACCTGACGTGTGGCATAAAGAGCCTCAACTGTATTCGCATCGCTATATTCGAGTTTTACCTTTTCAATATTTGCCTTCTGATAGCCACAATAAAATTCCGCATAGCGTGCTGTGTCAAAGAACATACCCCATCCCTTGTTTGTTACAAAGAACGGAACAGGAGCGTGCGAGTCACCTGTTGGAGTTCTTGGGTCTGCATTTACCGCAAGGCGTAATCTTTGACCACGATGTTGGAATTGAAGCATCTGGAGACCGAAGCCGAAAATACGACAGTCATCCTCAAGCGGAAACTGAATTACGCTTCCTGCCGCTGTCTGTCGGTATTCAATCTTGTCCGTCGGGAACTTAATATCAGTCTCAACGTAATTGAAGCTGTCACAGTACTTTGAAGGCACGTGTTCTTCCGGTGTACCGAATCTGAGTCTTTTCACAAAAAACCTCCGTAAAATTGAATATTATTAAAACGAGCTGTCTTTCTGTAAACAGTATAGCATTTTAAAACCGATTTTGTCAAGCAAGTTAAAAAAAGTAATGTTGTTATATATAAAATATTTGAATACTAATATAC
>CAYTLG010000209.1:0-2476 GCA_964438725.1 uncultured Ruminococcus sp.
GTACAGACGGAGCTATTGTAAAAGCGGTAAGCGAGGGTGTCGGTCATATAATAAACATCGGCTCAAGCATAAGAACGAGTCTTAACTCTATTGCTCTTGCCGAAAAGTATGATTTCATCTACGCAGCCGTGGGAATACACCCGTCTGATGCCCAGCAGATACCCGCATCAGAATGCGACAAGGCTCTTTATGAGATAGAAAAACTCTCATCACGTAAAAAAGTCCGTGCAATCGGAGAGATAGGCTATGACTACCACTACGACGGCACGGATAAGGAAAGACAAGAGTATTTTTTCAAAAGTCAGCTTGAAATTGCGGCAAGAACTTCACTTCCAGTTGTGGTACATTCAAGAGATGCAGCAGGTGACACGTTTGACATGATAAAAGCCACACCTGATGTACATGGAGTAATACACAGTTACAGCGGAAGTGCGGAAATGGCTTTGCAATACACACGTCTTGGGTGGTATATCTCATTTTCAGGGCCGCTGACCTATAAAAACGCACGTAACGTCAAAGAAAGTGCCGCAGTTGTTCCGTCTGATAAAATACTCATCGAAACCGACTGCCCGTATCTGCCCCCGACACCACATCGTGGAGAAATAAACTATTCGGGGTATCTGAAATATACCTGTGCGGCTCTCGCTGAGATAAGAGGAATTTCCTTTGAGGAAGCCGAAGCACTCACCGAGAATAACGCAAAACAATTTTATTCGATAGGTCTGTAATACATCACAACAAATGTATAGCAGGCTGCCAAACGGAGGACATAATGGTTATAACCTATGTAGTAAAAAACACTTTGTATGTGAATCTGACAAATCACTGTACAAATAAATGCGAATTCTGTTACCGTGATTATCCGCATACCGAGTATTTTCCCAATCTTACACTTGAAAGAGAACCTACACTTCAGGAGGTCATAGCCGATCTGTTCTCATACAACCTCGGAAACTTCAGCGAAATAGTATTCAGTGGCGGTGGAGAACCTACCTGTCGTCTTTACGATATGCTTGAAACCTGCAAACGTCTCCGTGAAGTGACCACAACACCTATCAAGGTAAACACAAACGGTCATGCTTCAATGATTCTTGCAGAAGATACTGCTCCCATGTTCAAGGGACTTGTGGATTGCGTTTCCATAAGCCTGAACGCCGCAGATTCCGATACATACATGAAGCTCTGTCACCCTAAATTCGGTGAGGATGCCTTCATGGGAGTTCTCAAATTCGCACGTGAAATTTCCAAATATGTTCCACATGTTGAGCTTACAGTTGTCAACGGAACTATTCCCGACTCCGACCTCGAAAGATGCTCCGGAATTGCCGCTGAGATAGGTGCAAGCTTCATGGTACGTGATTATCTCGCTCCCATTATATAATTACAGGACGTGAGCGAATGAAGCTGTCTGCTCTTTGACCGGTAAAGAGTGTATAAAGTCTGTCTGCCTTGCAATGGATTTCATACTGCTTTGCTAATACTTCATCACACGGTACGTTTGCCGGCTTTGTTATCACGTTTATCTCAAGTTTCTTTTTAACAGAACCAATATATTCCCTGCCACATTTGTTCGCTCCAAGCAGAACTGTAAACTGTGGCGGGGATTTTTTATTTAGTTCCTCCACTCCGAGAAGTGAAAACAGTATCTCACGCCGCATTCTCGCAAGGGTCAGCTTCTTCTGTGGCAGTTCACGTATAAACTCATCCGCAGAAGTACATTTCTCAGCTGTGTTTTTCGCATATGTCATTTCGGCTGAACGGCATTTTTTAAGCATTCTTGAGTACATGAAAAGTATATCGTTGTATCGTTTCTCGTCACAGAAATCGCTTTTCTCAAAGATATCGTAGACTTCACAAGGAATGTCTGACTTTACCGAAGCAATACCGTCCGAAAATATTGTCTCACGTATGTTTTTTGCACCTTTGCAGTTCATATCACGCAGAATGGCATTGTACGAACCGATTCCGTATTTTCTTCCGCATATCATGTACTCCATTCCCAGCTTATCGTTAGCTCCTGTGTCAGCGTCTAACCCAAATTCAGCTATAGCACGTGCAAACAAAACCGCAGAACCACTGTCACGTTCGGATTTCTCAAGTATACGCAGTCTTTCTACAAATTCAGGTGAAGATTTTACATCAGCACAGCTTTCGATAAATTTACCATCCCCCGATTCCGAGCCAAACGTGAGGCTTTCCGCACCAAGCTTTGAGGCAATATAAACACCACCGAGAGCAAAATCCTCTACTCCTGATGAACACCACGGAAATGGAAGCTCAAGCACGATATCCGCACCGCAACGCAATGCAGACTCCGCTCTCGTATATTTGTCGAACACAGCCGGAGTACATCTCTGAGTAAAATTACCGCTCATTACGGCAATAACGCATCCATTATCTCCTACATTCTCACGAGCCTTCGACAGAATGAATTTATGCCCGTAATGTATAGGATTAAATTCGCAAATCACAGCAC
>CAYTLG010000210.1:0-2443 GCA_964438725.1 uncultured Ruminococcus sp.
ATAGCATAGTGGGTAATATTTATGGAATTTATAAAAAATCATACTGAGAGATTTCTTTGTGCATTTGTATGTCTTGTGGCGGCAGTGGTTTCAATGGGGATATACATTCTTATTGATATTTCATTTGAATCGGATGAAATTTTACGGCAGAAAGAACTGTATTCGATAAAAATGAGTGATTCCGCCGAAAAACTGGACTTGTCACTGCGGCGTGGAGAAGTTCTGCCGTCATATCATTATGCAAGAGAAGCTGAGGAGTACGCAAAAATAATCGGACTGACGGCAGCTGCGGAGTTGTTCGGTGAGGTTTCAGAAAGCGTAATTGACGGTGGAGGGAGCGAATATATAGAACCTCTTGAAAAGCTGATACAGGCAAACTATCGTGTTGAACTGAGTGATGATTTTGTGGTACATGAAACAAGTCATATGAGAGTTTCAAAATACAGCATAGATCGAGCAGAAAAGGCGGCAAACGAGCTTCTTGGACTAAAAAACACGCTGAAATACGTCGGTGGAGCAGAAAGACTTGTGTTTTCGTGCAGGAATGCGTATTGTGTTATGGACTGCCAAACGAGTATGCCATACGAGTGTTGTATTTCGCTTGAAAGAGATGGTGAGGCAGGCTCGTTTGAGGATTTTGGGAATACAATACAGTATTATCTTGAACGTGTAATGACAACCGATGAGATTAAGAAGGCTGAAATGACGGAAAGCAGAGCTGTCGAGTGTCTTATTGAGACAAGATTTAAATCAGGAGATAAGCACGTGACTCTTGTGTTTGATAAAGGAAAACTTACATCACTTATTCTTGAGATGGTATAAAAAAACGCCTTACCCATTGATGAGCAAAGCGTTTTTATGTTATTTGTTAGGATTCAATGATTTTTCCTTCGAGATAAGCCTTATGGTCATCTCCCGTTACACGGCTTGAGTTTGTGAGGATATACTGGAAGGCACCGTTTCCTCCGCTCGCACCGCAGTCGAGAATAAGATTCGTTTTAGAATTAGCGTGGAAACCAACACGAATGCTTGTGACTAGGGAATTAAACTTTCCGCCTGTCTTTATAGCAACCTCACGACCGTTGTCTCCGTTGTACCAGAAGCAGAAGCAGCTGTCGAATACATCGGATATGTCGTTCTTGAGATAGAAGCCTGTGCAGAACTGGTCACTGTAACAATAGTCAAACCAGTTGTTTCCGTTTTCATCGAGGAATCCTACACTCTTGCTGTATGTGGAGGTACCCATTATGTACAGTGGGTGGATGTTTCTGAGCATATTTCCCGAGGACTGGAGCTTTACACCTGTGTGAACCTTTGCAATACGCATATTGGTTACGGTGTTGTCATATCCCTGGAGAAGCACGCCTATTGAGTTATCCTTACCTGTACCTACGATGTTGACGTTATAGATATCAGCATCTGATGAACCGCTGTTTGCACCGTACTTGACGTGTATTCCGATAACAGTATTTTTTATCGAAACGTCATGTATGGCAGTTTCACGACCGCTTTCAATGGAGATACCATTAGCGACCCCCTTACCGTTTACGATACCGCCAGTGAAAGAATAATTACTTCCAACGGTATATATATCGTTTTCGGGAGAAGCGGCACCAAGTCGTATCATAGCTTCATCGGAATCCCAGTTGTCACCGACATAGATCATTGCATAGTTCGAAAGATGAAGGTCAACGCTCTTTTTCGGAGTTGCGGGAGTGGAGATGGGCTTGTCGATACGGTATTTTCCATCGGGGAAGTATATCGTGGAATTGGGATTATCATCTATCAGCTTTTGGATATCATCTGAAACGTCGTTTCTGCCGGTATTATCAACATAGTCTGTTACTATGACCCACTGACGTTCTCTTGCTTCATCGGTAGTTACATTTTCCGTACCCGAATTTGCAAGTGTACTTTCGAGAGATGAAAGCGAGGCTTCAAGTTCTGCTATCTTTGTGTCATATTCAGTAATAATACTATCAAGCTGTGACTGAGAAACTCCACATCCTGTTAGCATTGTTCCTGCAAGGATGAGTGATGACGCTATCGAAATGATTCGTTTGTTCATTGATGTTCCCCTTTATTGTTTGTGAAAGAAATTCAGTTCTTCCAGTTCTTCATCTTGCCTGTTGCTTCAAGGAGCTTGATGAAGTGTCCGCCGACAACGCTTCTGTGCTGGAAGCCGATCTGGTTTGCGGTTACAGTGTTGTACCAGTCTGTCATAGGATTACGTGTGAAGGAAGAATTGTAGTTTTCCCAGAGGGGAGCAACATAATCTTCAAATCCACGTCTGCTGTCAGCAAGTGTAGCAGTCCAGATGAGCCAGTCGGACTTGGTATATGTTTCTCTGTTATCAAGAGGCATACCGTAGTGGTTGATATGACGCTTGTAGGAGTTGAATTCGGAGTTGATAACAGCCTTGCTCATAATGCCTGTATCCATG
>CAYTLG010000211.1:0-2431 GCA_964438725.1 uncultured Ruminococcus sp.
GTGCATCGGAGTTAACCACCTCGGTGACTGGGGTACTCAGTTCGGTAAGCAGATAGTTGCATTCCGTAAGTGGGGCGACAGAGATACCATTGAAAAAGGCGGTATCGACGAACTTGTTAAGATTTACGTTAAGTTCCACGAGGAAGCAGAAAAGGACCCTGCCCTCAATGACGAGGCAAGAGCTGAATTCCGTAAGCTCGAGGACGGCGACGAAGAAAATCTTGAGCTTTGGAAGTGGTTTGTAAGCGTATCTCTCGCAGAATACGAAAACACATACAAACAGCTCGGTATTACCTTTGATTCATATAAGGGTGAGTCCTTCTATATGGATAAGGTTCATCCTCAGGTTGAGGTTCTCCGTGAAAAGGGACTCCTCAAGATCGATGATGGTGCATCCATCGTTGACCTTTCCGAATACAATATGCCCCCTTGCCTTATTCTGAAAAAGGATGGCTCCACAATATACCCCGCTCGTGATATCGCAGCTGCCGTATATCGTAAGGAGACCTACGATTTCGATAAGTGCATCTATGTTACATCATCCGCTCAGAGCCTTCACTTTGCTCAGTGGTTCAAGGTAGTAGAGCTTATGGGTCATGAATGGAGCAATAAACTCGTTCATGTTCCTTACGGTACTGTTTCCATTGACGGTGCAAAGCTCGCAACAAGAACCGGTAACGTCGTTCTTCTCAAGGATCTCTTCCGTCAGTCTGTTGAAAAGGTTGGAGATATCATGAAAGAAAAGAACCCCGATCTTGAAAACAGAGAAGACGTTGCAGAAGCAGTTGGTGTCGGAGCTATCGTATTCAACTATCTGTTCAACAGCAGAATCAAGGATATTAACTTTACTCTTGACCAGGCTCTCAGCTTTGAGGGAAATACAGGTCCCTACGCTCAGTATACCTATGCAAGAACTTGCAGTATCCTCACAAAGGCTGCTGAAAACGGTATCAACGGCAACGGCGGTAAGCTCACTCATGCAAGTGAAGAAGAGCTTCTCAAGACACTCTCGCTGTTCCCTGAAAAGGTTCAGAATGCCATTAAGGATTACGAACCCTCTGATATCACACGTTATATTATTGACGTATGCACATCGTTCAACCACTTCTATCGTGACTGTCCCATTGTTACAGCAGAGGATAATGACAGCCGTGAGTTCAGAATCAGACTCACAAAAGCAACAAAATGCGTACTCGGCACTGCTCTCCACCTTATCTGCCTGAGAACACCCGAGAAGATATAATCGGAATTTATTAAAGAGGTTTAAATATGTCAGGACATAGCAAATGGAATAATATTAAGAACAAAAAAGAAAAGACCGACGCTCAGAAGGGTAAAGTCTTTACTAAAATCGGTAAGGAAATTCAGATCTGCGTTCGTGCAGGCGGTGGTGACCCCAACACTAACGGTAAGCTCCGTGACCTTATCGCAAAGGCTAAGGCTAACAACGTACCTAACGATAACATCGAACGTGCTATCAAGAAGGCTATGGGTGCAGACAGCGTACAGTACGAAGAAATAGTATACGAGGGCTACGGTCCGTCCGGTGTTGCTGTTATCGTTGAAACTGCTACCGACTCCAGAAACCGTACAGCTTCCGATGTTCGTCACTTCTTTGACAAGTACGGCGGAAACCTCGGTTCATCCGGATGCGTTTCTTATATGTTCGATGACAAGGGTGTTATAATCCTTCTCAGAGAGGACAATGAGGGCGTTGACGAAGATGCACTTATGGAAGCTGCTCTTGAAGCCGGTGCTGAGGACTTCTCCTCTGACGAAGAATCCTTTGAAATCACAACTGAAGTAGATGACCTTACCGCAGTTCGTGAAGCTCTTGAAGGTCTCGGCTACAAGATCGAGTCCGCAGAAGAAGATAAGATTCCCCAGAACTATGTAACTCTCGAAAATGAGGAAGATATCAAGAATATGAACCTCCTTATCGAGCATCTTGAAGATAGCGACGACGTTCAGGAAATCTACCACAACTGGGAAAACTGCGACGAAGAATAATTTGATATAATAAAAAAGCTGTGTCAAACCATTTCGGAATGATACAGCTTTTTTGTTTATTTAGATTCTGACAGCATCGTAGCCGGCTCTTTTTAGTCTTGCGATTATCGTTTTATCGTCAACATCTTCAGCGTAAGATACGACAAGCTCGCCTTTTTTCAGGTCTACAAGCCCTGCTGTTCCATTTATGTCGTTTACAACTTCTTCTACACGACTCTTGCAGTTGACGCAGTGCATTCCATTGACCTTGAATGTTCTCGTGTATTTTATATTTTTCAGCTTCTTCTTTTTTGGAGTGTAGCCGCCACCACCGCAGCAGCCACCCTGACCTTTGAAATGCTTTACGCTTGAGCTTATTCCAATTGATGCAATAATAATAATAATAACAGCAATTATAAGAAAATTTACCATGATTTCTCCC
>CAYTLG010000212.1:0-2431 GCA_964438725.1 uncultured Ruminococcus sp.
GCGTATTCGATATATACCTTGTTTTATATGCTGGCTACATCGGGATTACCTGTCGCTATATCAGTGACTGTATCTGAAAAACGAGCGAGAGGGAATATTTCGGATGCCAAGAGAGTATTCAATTTTGCACTTGTTGTTTTTGCGGTAATAGGACTTTGTTTTTCTGTTGTGATGTTATTTTGGTCACATGGATTGGCATCACTTATTGGTTCAGAGCTAACCGCACTCTCTATAACTGTTGCTGCCCCTGCATTGATTTTTTTGTGTATCTCAGGTGCATACAGAGGATATTATCAAGGGTGTGGGAACATGACACCGATTGCAATATCTCAGCTTATAGAAGCCACAG
This sequence comes from uncultured Ruminococcus sp., assembly GCA_964438725.1. Taxonomy (GTDB): domain Bacteria; phylum Bacillota; class Clostridia; order Oscillospirales; family CAG-272; genus UMGS1696. The sequence goes on from CAYTLG010000212.1 coordinate 350, forward strand.
GGAAGCTCATCATAGGCATTACAGCGGCGTTGTATGCACTAAATAGAGGATACTCAATACACATTGTAGCAGCTTACACTGTTCTGGGACTTACGTTAGGCTCTCTATTCGGAATGCTGTATTTGCTAGCGACCAGTGCTGTACGTCGAGATTATGACCTTTTGACAGATATTAGAATAGACAATACACATGACAATATTAGTGATATCGCAACGAGATTTATTAAGATATCACTTCCTGTTACACTGTCATCATCGGTGATGAGCCTGACAAATATCCTTGATACCGCAATGATACAACGTGTGCTTATAAGTTTAGGTATGTCATGTGAAGAGGCAGCATCAGTGTATGGTAACTATACCTCTCTGGCTGTGCCGATGTTTAATTTACCGCCTGTACTGGTTTATCCAATAGCATATTCGCTTGTACCGGTTGTATCGGCTGCAATGGCTTCAGGAAAAATCAGTGAAGCAACAGATAGAATTATACATTCGATCAGATATGCAGTGATAATTGGGCTTCCATGTGCTATGGGAATGTCCATATTATCAGATCCGATACTGTGTCTTTTCTATAATGAGCAGTCCGCTCACTTAGCATCGTTTTTGCTGACACTTCTTGCTCCATCATCAATGCTCGTATGTATCCTTGCTGTAACAAATTCTGTTCTTCAAGGATGCGGCAAGGAGCGTATGCCTGTGTATTCAATGTTAATTGGTGGTGCGGTAAAGCTGATTTCGGGAATGTTTTTGATACGCAATTACGGTATAAACGGAGCACCGATATCAACATTTTTATGTTACCTAGCAGTGACGGTTCTTAATCTCGCATTCACTGTCAAGTATACCGGAGTACAATTAAACGACAGAATGTGGACAAAGCCTTTGTTTTCATCAGTTCTTTGTTCGTTTGTTGCGTTACTTATGTATCGTACAATGCTGACAATATGTGGTAAAACAGTATCTTGTATTATTGCAATTTTTTTAGCAGCAGTCACGTATTTTGTTACACTGTTTTTACTTGGAGAATTAAGCCTTAAAGAAATAAAACATATAATATGTAAAAATGAGGGAATTTATCATGACAACGGAAGAAAAAAAGATAAAGCTGAAAAACGAGGAGCGTCATGATTTTGCTTCTCTTCGTATGCTTACTGAAGTTCTGCGTGGAAAGGGCGGTTGTCCTTGGGATGCAGAACAAACTCATGAATCCATTAGAAATGATCTTATAGAAGAAACCTACGAGGTAATTGAAGCAATAGACAACTCTGACAAAACACTGCTTAGAGAAGAACTGGGAGATGTGCTTTTTCAGGTTATGTTCCACAGCCGTATTGAGGAAGAAGAGGGTACGTTTGAGATAGACGATGTTATTCACGACATATGTGAGAAAATGATTACTCGTCATCCCCATGTTTTCAGTGATGTTCAGGTCAGTGGTTCAGGTGAAGTTCTTGAAAATTGGGAAACAATCAAGAAAGCTGAAAAAGATAGAAAGACTGTAAAAGAATCAATGCTCTCGATTCCAAAACAGCTTCCGTCACTTATGAGAACCAGAAAAATAGTTAAGAAGGCAAAGAAAGACTCATTCAGTTTTGATGTGAATGAAAATGACATAATTTCTCTTACAAAAAAACTCGCTGATTCTTCAACAGAGGAAAGAGAAGACATACTTACCGAAATAATATTCGCTTCAGTTGTACTTTCAGATGGAGCTGATCTTGAGAAAAAACTCGGTGAAAAAACAGACAGATTTATAAATGACTACAAAGACAAAGGAGAAACAAATGAGACTTGACAAATTTCTTAAAGTATCAAGAATAATCAAACGTCGCACAATAGCAAATGAAGCCTGCGATACTGAACACGTAGAAGTTAACGGTAAACGTGCAAAAGCATCATATGATGTAAAAGAGGGGGATATCATTGCTGTATCATACGGAGGAAGAACTATAAAACTACGTGTTATGGACGTAAAGGAACACGCACTTAAGGCAGATGCTGCTTCAATGTATGAAATAATTGAAGACTGACGGTAATACAGAATAATAAGGGCATACATCCGTGAATGCTATCATATAAT
>CAYTLG010000213.1:0-2373 GCA_964438725.1 uncultured Ruminococcus sp.
GTGAACTTGGCGTTCTTGCAGGCGTTGAAGATGACGTTGTTGCTGAACACTCCTCCTATACAAAGCCCGAAGAAGTTGAAGAATTCGTTACACGTACAGGTGTTGACTCCCTTGCTATCTCCATCGGTACATCCCACGGTGCATACAAGTTCACACCTGCTCAGTGCACAAGAAATGAAGAAGGTATCCTTGTTCCCCCGCCGCTCCGTTTCGACATTCTCGAAGAAGTTGGTAAGAGACTCCCCGGATTCCCGATCGTTCTTCACGGTGCTTCTTCCGTTCCCCAGGAATATGTTAAGGAAATCAACTCCCTCGGCGGTAAGCTTCCTGATGCTGTTGGTATTCCTGAAGAACAGCTCCGCAAGGCTGCTACACTTTCTGTTTGCAAGATCAATATCGACTCCGATATCCGTCTCGCTATGACAGCAGGTATCAGAAGAGTATTCAACGAACAGCCCGACGTATTCGACCCCAGAACTTACCTCAGCGTAGCTCGTGCTGAAGTTAAGAAGATGGTTGCTCACAAGATCGAAAACGTTCTCGGTTCTGCAAACACTCTTTAATTTTAGTTAAAAATGATTTTTTTGAAAAGCGAAGGGGATAATCTCCTTCCTTTTCTAATATATGGAATAAATAATGTGAGGTCTGATAAATGAAGTGGAGCGGCGAATATAAAGTCAATGCTAATGATGTGGATTTCAATAATGTAGTATCCGTATCGAATATGCTAAGATATATGCAGGATGCGGCTAACTATGAAATGGAAGCGGACGGACTTTCTTACAACGAACTGTTCTCCCGTGGACTAAGCTTTGTTCTCAGCAGAATAAGAATGAGCTTTTACAGACCGATATACTCTCACGATACGATTGAGGTCCAGTCATGGGCGTGTGAGTCAAGAGGCGTACAGTTCAATCGTTGCTATCGTATAATCAAAGATGGTATAATTGCGGCTGAGGCTGTATCTGTGTGGGCTCTTGTCGGAGTTCAGGACAGACATCTCCATAGAGTAAACGAATTTGAACTTCCGTACCGTATTGATGAAATGCTGGAGCTTGATATGCCCGCAAGATTCAAAATACCCGATGATGTTGACCTCCGCCTTGTAAGCGAAAGACTTGTTGAGTATGCTGACGTTGATATGAACGGTCATATGAACAACACTCACTATCCCGATATACTTATTTCCCATTTGGCTGAAAGTATGAAGGGTCAGAGAGTTGTTTCTATGGGTCTTTCATTCCTTAACGAAGCTCCTCTCGGAGAAAGCATAAAGATATATTCGGGAATGAGCGATGGAACTCACTATGTGCGTACTGTAAAAGAAAACGGCACGACTAATGTAGAAGCGGAAATAATACTCGAACCTATCGCATAACGGAGGTTGAAACATGAAGAATATCAAAAGATGCCTGTCGCTGTTTTTGTCGTTCCTTATCCCATTCATTGGAGGAAGCCTTACCTCCTGTGAAGATGAATCTATTGGGATAATCGGGGGTGCAGACGGCCCTACCGCGATATTAGTAGCCGGAGTTTTGGGTGACAACGGAGGCAATGCCGACGCGGATGAACAAACGCAAATTGAGTCAGACATATCGAAGATTGAAATTGATATTGACGGTGTGTATGACAGTGTTGAGGACGTTTCGTTGTACCTTCACACATACGGAAAGCTCCCATCGAACTATATCACGAAAAGTGAAGCACGAAAGCTCGGCTGGGAAGGTGGTTCTGTTGAAAAATACGCTCCTGGAATGTGTATAGGCGGTTCAGCATTCGGAAATTATGAGGGAAATTTGCCTGAGGACGTGTATTTTGAGTGTGATATAAACACTCTCGGTAAGGATTCGCGTGGGGCTGAAAGACTTGTGTATTCCGATGACGGTGATATTTACTATACAGCCGACCATTATGAGACATTTGAGATTATTTACGGTGGTGAAGATTAATGCTCGACAAAACGATATTCTGTAATGAGATACACTCGCGTGAAGATTTTTATACGGCGATATCTGATATTGCCGACGACTGCTTTGGACATAATCTCGACGCACTTCACGATGTTTTGACTTCAGCGGTCGGTGTACTCAGGTTAGTTTCATTTGATTCAATGGCAAATGAGCTTGGATGCTATGTGGGAAAAATAAGAGAAGTTCTCGATGACTGTGAGAAAGAGAACTGCGAATTACATATTGAATTTATATAAAGCAAAAAAGCAGGGAGCAATTCAAAACTCTCTGCTTTTTGTTTATATGAAAGACAAAAAAAGAACCGCTGTCATTCTCTGACATACGGTTCAAGCGGGTGAATGATGGGATTCGAACCCACGACCTTCAGGGCCACAACCTGACGCGCTAACCAACTGTGCTACAT
>CAYTLG010000214.1:0-2351 GCA_964438725.1 uncultured Ruminococcus sp.
AATGCCTCGTTTTCGACCCTGAAAACGGCTTAAATGAACTTTATACCGTTCCGTTCTCTTATTTCATCCATTACTTCAAGGGTCATTCTTGTCCACTCGTGATACTTTTCACAATCAAATGAACCATTTATCGCATTGACAAAGTCTTTGACTTCATATATCATGTTGGTTCCACCCTCAGCTATCGCACCGCTGAACAGTTCAGTTGTCTCACCTTTTCTGACAATAAGCTTGCCGTTTTCCATTGTAGACAGTTTTCCAATCACCAATGAGCCATCCTCACCTGTTATAACCGACGGATTTGCAGAGTCTGTAATTTTTGAATAAACTATCTCCGCATGGAAATCGCAGTAGTCGAGGAATGCCGTACCCATGCCCTCCATACCGTTTTCAAACTTTACGGAACGAGCATATATGCTTTCGGGTCTGCCAAACAGTGCTACACACGTCTCTATTGCATAAACACCAATATCCATAATGGCTGCATTTCCGAGCTGCGGATTAAATGCGTTCATTATTTCACCGTTCTTGAACTTGTCATATCTCGACGAATACTGACAAAACTCAAACACAGCCCGTCTTATTTTACCTATCTTGCCGAGATTTTTACGGATAACCTCAATCGACGGGTCATGGACGGGACGCATTGCTTCAAGCAAGGCAACATTATTTTTATCAGCAACCACACAAAGCTCATCAAATTCTGCCGCATCAAGCGTTGCAGGCTTTTCGAGAAGCACGTGCTTTCCCTTCTCCAATGCAGATTTTGCATAATCAAAGTGTAGCTTATTCGGAGCCGCAATGTACACAGCATCAATATCAGAGGACAAAAATTCTTCCATATCTGTATATACGATATTTATCCCATGCTTCGTTGCAAATTCTCCGCCTTTTTCCGCAGTTCTGGAATAAACGGCATGATTTACTATACTATCCGATACCGAAACAGCATCACATAGCCAGTCGGACACAAAATTTGTTCCAATAATTCCGAGTTTTATATCATTCATTACAGCTACACTCCCTTTATTTTTTTGTAGTATAACACATAATTCCCAACAAGTCAAGAAAAAACGATACCAATAAAGGTACCGTTAATTCTTAAATCATGACTGTGTTGTTTTTTATCAAGGTCTTTTGCACATAATCCACGCTTTCAAGGTCGCAGAAAGTACTGATAATGGTTTTTCTTGTGACAATACCGATAAAATTACCTCTGTCATCCACAACCGGAATAAAATTTTGGTTTTCCGCACGTTCAACAAGAGTTTCCATTGACACATTAACATTCACGGCAGGATTGCGTTCCTTATTCATTATCTCGCTAATCCTGTAATTTTCGCATTTTCTTATACCGTCGATTTTCTCCATATTATCAATGATATGTCTCAGAAAATCACCTTCACTGACGCAGCCTATATATTTTCCGTCCTTCGATATTACAGGAATGGCGGTATAGCCGTGGACACGCATTTTTTCAAGTCCCTGTCTTAGCGTGTTGTTTTCAAGCAGGTATTCAACCTCGCTTTTCGGTTTTAGCAGCATAAGTACGTTCATATATGTTCGCCTTTCGTTCGGCTTTTATGGCTCCATTATACCACAAGATTATGATACCACTATTAACATTATATAAATTCAAGAGAGCAAAATGTGTATTTTTATGTAATACGATGCCGTTATTCCGGGTTTGTTCATATTTACAACAAAAAGACCCATCCAGTCATCACACAGACAACACGAATGGGTCAATTATTCAGTTTTTCACAGTAACGTCAAGATGATTGTATGGAATTTCAATTTCAAACTTATCGAACGCTTTTTTAACGTCCTCCCACATATCGAAATTAACAGTCCAATAGTTTTCTGCCTCGCACCATACTCTCAGCTTGAGCATGATTCCGTTTTCGCCGTGCCCACTGACATAAACAACCGGCGGAACCTCCTTTGAAACAAGGTCATTCATAGAAGCAGTAGCAAGGAGAACCTTTCTTACAAGGTCAATGTCTGTGCTGTATGCAACATTGAATTCAAAATCAATTCTTCTTGTTTTTTCAGTAGAGAGGTTGTTCATTGTGCTGTTTGAAAGTGTTGAGTTCGGAACCGCAATATCGTGATTATCGGGAGTAACTATCTTTGTGTAGTAAATACCTATATCTTTTACAACGCCTTCAACTCCCGCACCACTGATGTAATCTCCAACTCTAAATGGATGTGAGAACATTATCACAAGTCCACCTGCGATATTCGAAAGTCCGCCCTGTAAAGCAAGACCAATAGTAACACCGCATGAACCTATTACAGCAACAACAGTAGCCTGCGGAACACCGATAACAACTACCGCAGTTATGACA
>CAYTLG010000215.1:0-2344 GCA_964438725.1 uncultured Ruminococcus sp.
TTATAATACTATATTTTAGAAAATTTCATACCGATATATTATAGCACACTTTTCCGCAAATTAACATAGTTAAAATATAAAATTTCCGTAAAAACAACAAAATGGGCAGTTTAAACTACCCATTCTGATTATTATTTAATTATTCAAGGAATCCCTTGTAGTGACGCATCGTTGTCTGAGCTTCAATCTCACGTACAGTTTCGAGAACTACACCTACTACGATGATGATGGAAGAACCACCGAATGCAAGGCCGCTGAGGTTACCGCCCGAAATCAGGTTAATGATAAGGGGAAGAACTGCAACAACGGAAAGAAGGAGAGCACCTACGAATGTTACACGGGAGAGAATCTTTGTGATATACTCAGCAGTGGGACGACCGGGACGGATACCGGGAATGGAGCCGCCGTTCGCCTTGAGGTTATTCGCAACTTCGATAGGATTGAAAGAAATCGATGTATAGAAGTATGCGAAAGCGATGATGAGTATGAAGGTCATAACTGCATAGAGGAGACCATCTGTGGAGAAAATTCCGAAGAACTTGTCCCAGAAGGAGCCTTCAGCAGGATTTGCGAACATCTCGATAGTCGGGATGATAGAGCAAATGGAAGATGCGAAGATGATAGGCATAACGCCAACCATGTTGACCTTGAGAGGAAGGTTAGAGGACTGACCGCCGTAAACCTTTCTTCCAACTACTTTCTTAGCGTACTGAATCGGAATTCTACGTTCGCTGTTGGTCATCCAAACGATGAAGCCAATCATTGCAACTGCGACAGCAATAGCAAAGATAGCGATTATGATACCGCCCCAAACGGGAACAGTATAAGTAGTGCCGTCTCTTCTTGCGAAGGAAGCCTTACCTGTGATGAAATTCCAAATCTGGAGTACGAAAGAGGGGATACGAGAAATAATGTTAGCGAAAAGGATGATGGAGATACCGTTACCGATACCGTTTTCATTAATCTTTTCAGAGAGCCACATAACGAGAGCAGAACCTGCACAGTAGCAAGTTACGATTACGAGACCTGCGAAGAATCCATCCTCAACAAGGAGGTTATAGGAATCGAGGAGCTTGTAGTAACCGATAGCTGTGATGAGGCCGAGACCTACTGTTACATAGCGAGTGATCTTGTCGATCTTCTTCTTTCCTTCTTCGCCTTCCTTAGCAAGATTTTCAAGATAAGGAATAGCGATGCAGAGGAGTTGAAGAACGATAGATGCGGTAATATAAGGGTTGATACCCAGTGCAAACAGTGTCGCATTAGAGAATGCAGAACCTGTTAAAAGGTTAAGATAAGCGAAGATGGAGCCGCCGGTCGCAAGCATAGACGAGCTAAGGGCAGCAGAGTTTACATAAGGAATCGGGATCGCTGTACCAACGCGATACAGTACGATGACGATCATTGTGTAAATGAGCTTTTTCTTGAGGTCAGCGACTTTCCAAGCGTTTTTCAGCGTCTCGAACACTTATACCACCTCGGTCTTTCCACCTGCTGCCTCGATCTTCTCTTTTGCGGATGCTGAGAAGACAGAAGCTTCAACGGTCAGCTTCTTTGTAAGATCGCCGTTGCCGAGCACTTTAAGACCGTCAAGGGGCTTGTTGATGATGCCCGCTTCCATAAGTTTTTCAAGATTTACTGTTTCGCCATCATTGAATTTTTCAAGAACGGATACGTTTACGATTGCGTATTCCTTAGCGAAGTGGTTTTTAAAGCCTCTCTTAGGAAGCTTTCTGTAGAGGGGGAGCTGACCGCCTTCAAATCCGGGGCGTACACCGCCGCCTGAACGAGCGTTCTGTCCTTTGTGACCCTTACCTGCTGTTTTACCGTTACCGGAGCCTGCACCTCTTCCTTTACGGAACTTTTCCTTTACAGAACCGGGAGCCGGTGAAAGTTCATGGAGCTTCATGGTTAATCCTCCTTTTAAGAAATATTCTATTAAATCTAATTTCGGAGAGCGTTAAGCCTTCTCCACGGATACGAGGTGAGAGATCACCTTAACTTTACCGTCAATTACAGGGCCGGCTTCGTGAACGATGGAATCACCGATCTTAACGAGTCCGAGAGAAGCAGCGGTAGCCTTCTGGTTGGGCTTTGCTGCGATGAGGCTCTTTGTAAGTGTAACTTTAACTTTCATTTACTTAAAACCTCCTTATTCTGTTACCTGCTCTACGGAAATGCCACGAGTCTTTGCAACTTCTTCAGCAGTTCTGAGAGCCTTTAAGCCTTCAAATGTAGCCTTAACTACGTTTGTAGGATTGTTGGAACGGAGGCACTTTGAACGAATATTCTTGATACCTGCAAGTTCAACTACCGCACGGACAGTCTTACCTGCGATGATACC
>CAYTLG010000216.1:0-1617 GCA_964438725.1 uncultured Ruminococcus sp.
GACCTATTGTGTATATACCATTATATCCTTTTGCTTTTGCAATTTCACGGGCTTTAATCAACATAGCGGTAGCAATTCCACATCTCCGATAACTACTTGATACTTTAAGGTCATAAAGATACATATACTTGTTCCATGAATCTTGAAGTATTAGCAAACCAAAGCAAGCTTCATTCACATATGCTCCGATAAACACGGTGGTTTCTTTCATTTTATCGAAATCATAATTCTCATCTGGAAAACACATTTCAGTAATATCAGATTCATCAAAATATGAAATAGAGTAACTCCAATTTTCGTTTGTATAAGATGGAATCATTCTACCAATGAGTTTAAACGGTTCATTGGGAATATTTATATCACTCTTATGTTGTTCTGTTACTATTCTTATTTCTGCCATAGTATACTCCTATTTGTGGAATTTGATTTTATTATATTCTATGTATTTGCAAAAGTCAATGTACAAATAATCCCGGAAAGATATTGTAATATTAATTTTTAATTACATAACCGAAAATCCTCTTGTAAATATACCATAATTATGGTAACATATTTAAAAAAATATAACTGAGGTGAAACATATGCAGAACGAAAAAGGCGGAAAGAAGATAATTGCAGTTAACAGAAAGGCTCGTCATGATTATTTTATTGAAGATACATATGAGGCTGGTATAGCTCTGTTTGGCACTGAAGTAAAAAGCATTCGTGAAGGACACGTGAATTTAAAGGACTCTTATTGCAGTGTTAAAAACGGTGAACTTTGGGCAATAGGCGTTCATATATCTCCATATGAAAAAGGAAATATTTTCAATCGTGAACCGCTTCGAGAGAAAAAACTGCTTATGCATAAGAAAGAAATACTTAAACTTTTTAATTATACTACACGTGACAGCTATACCCTTGTTCCTCTGGCCATGTACTTTTCCGGCTCAAATGTAAAAGTTGAGGTGGGACTCTGTAAAGGTAAAAAGCTCTGGGATAAGAGAGAGTCAGATGCAAAGGCAGAGGCAGGTCGTGAAATAGAAAGAATGTCTAAAGTCAAAAGCAGACGTGACTATGATGACTAACATTAATATTTGTAAAACGCAAAATAAGTATTGACAAACGTAACCTTTTTGGTGTAAAATGATTGTAGCTACAATTCTGCTGTGAATACATAACATATTTGTACTTTAAGAAAGAGGTTTTATGTGAAATATTTCTGACTATTGTTATTGCATTTTCGCTTTTGTTAATATCATGTGCAAATTTAAATGAAGAAGAAACAACGCATGGAGAAGAACCTAATGAGATTTCATATGCGGACTATACCGTATATACAAGCGGTTCAACAATCATGCTTGACAAAGAGACTGTCAGAATGAAACCTCTATTGTCATATAACAAATACAGCGAACGTGACGAGATAGTTTATGACCTGTACAGTCCATATGATGACTATTACATTGATTACGATACTTTGGAAGAGTCCGATATTGTCGTTTCAGGTGGTGGCATTGCACATTCAGTTCAGCCAAACGGAAACTTTCTAACCGATGGATACACTAGAAAAAAACTGTGTACAGATAAACAGTGTCGTAAGGACGATAATCAGGTATGTACGCATATTAATCTTGT
>CAYTLG010000216.1:1627-2333 GCA_964438725.1 uncultured Ruminococcus sp.
GTGGATATGTCTGGGGGAATTATGTCTATTATATCGGAAGATATAAGGCAGAAGAACAGAGGATAGGACAGTGGAATGCCGAATATGAGAATTATCTGATGCGTTTTTAATAATAAGATATATCGTTGCGATTATGACCTTGGAAATGTAACTTTGCTAGGAGAGGTCGATATGACCGGGGTTAAGTTTGGCATGGCAAAGTATCTCGGATATGCGAAGGACCGTGTGTTCTATACTTTATATGACTATTTTACGCAAACAACATCGGTGCGTTCACTCAAGGATGATGGCAGACGACGTATTGTTTTGGAAAATTGTATATCTGCGGCATTGTTGAAAGATGGAACTGCTGCGGAGCTATATTCGGTAGAAAATGATGAAATAGCTGTATATGACATAGACAGACTGGGAAAAGTGCAAGAAAGAACTGTTGTGTTCACTGAGAGCGAAAAACTTGCTCCGAATGAACACATACTTTCAATTGATGTGCAGAAAAGCGGAATATATTTTAAAACTGAAGTCGGAAAGAACACAGGGAATATCAAAACATATATCTTAAATGAAAATGGTGCTGAGTTTGTGCGTGAAGTCGGAGCTCCAAAAGTGGAGGAAGATGAAAATGAAATTAAAAATTGATTCTACCTATTGCATAAATTGAAAAAATAGTGTATAATATAAGATACGGAGAAATACCGTATCTTATGGG
>CAYTLG010000217.1:0-2313 GCA_964438725.1 uncultured Ruminococcus sp.
GGATAGCACCGCCGATACAGGTTGCCGCACCACCAAAGGGTTCGATTTCTGTCGGATGGTTGTGTGTCTCGTTCTTGAAGAGGAGGAGCCACTTTTCAGTAGTTCCATCAACGTCAACGTCAATTTTAACGGTGCAGGCGTTGATTTCTTCGGATTCATCGAGCTTGGAGAGCTTGCCCTCAGCCTTAAGCTCACGAACAGCAACAGTTGCAATATCCATGAGGTTTACGGGCTTTGCATCACGACCGAGAGAATGACGAACATTCTTATATCTTTCGTATGCAGCTTCAAGGAGCGGGTCATCAAACTTTACGCTGTCGATAGTTGTAAGGAATGTTGTGTGGCGGCAATGGTCAGACCAATATGTGTCGATCATCTTAATTTCAGTCATTGTAGGAGCACGACCCTCTTTTTTGAAGTATTCACGTGTGAATCTAAGGTCGTCCTTGTCCATAGCAAGACCGTATTTGTCGATGAATGTCTGAAGTTCGTCTTCTTCCATTTCGAGGAATCCGTCAAGTACAGCAACATCTGCGGGAACGTCATATACGGATTCGAGAGTGTCCTTTTCTTCAAGTGACGCTTCTCTTGCTTCTACGGGGTTGATAACGTATTTCTTTATCTTTTCGAGTTCTTCTTCAGTAATGTTTCCGGAGAGAATGTACACCTTAGCTGTACGGATGAGGGGACGATTTCCCTGAGAAATTATCTGAATGCACTGTGAAGCAGAGTCTGCTCTCTGGTCATACTGTCCGGGGAGGTACTCAACCGCAAATACTGTATCATCGTCGTTTACATTGAGTGTGTCGTATGTGATATCTACCTGAGGCTCAGAGAATACAGTGGTCTTTGCATATTCAAACAGCTCAGGAGTAATGTTTTCAGCATCGTAGCGATTAAGGAAACGAACTCCGCTGACACCGTTTATTCCGAGGAATGAAGAAATGTCGTTCTTTAATGCATCAGCTTCGTGAGTCAGTCCCTGTCTTTTTTCAACATAAATTCTATATACCATCGGTTTACTCCTTGTAAGCAAGTGCTTTCGCACCGATATCGTCTCTCTTGTATTCGTTTTCAAACTTAACGTCTACACAGGCTTCGTATGCGTTCTTGACAGCTTCTCCGAGTGTAGGAGCAACTGCTGTAACACCGAGAACTCTGCCGCCTGCTGTAACGAGCTTTCCGTCTTTAATTTTAGCACCTGCAATGAATACTTCTGCACCGTGCTTGGGTTTTGCGGGAATGGTCAGCTCAAAGCCTGTTTCATATTTCTGAGGATATCCGTTTGAGGCCTTGATAACGCAGCAAGCAGAAGCATTTTTCCACTTTATCTCAGTCTCTGCAAGAGTTCCGTCATGAACTGCTTTCATGATAGTGAAAAGGTCGGAATCAAGGAGAGGAAGAACTACCTGTGTTTCGGGGTCACCGAAACGGCAGTTATACTCAATAACCTTGGGACCATTCTTTGTTATCATAAGACCGAAGTAGAGACAGCCTTTGAATGTACGACCCTCTTTGTTCATGGCATCAATGGTCGGCAGAAATATCTCTTTCATACATCTTTCAGCAACATCTGAAGTGTAGTACGGATTGGGAGCTACTGTTCCCATACCACCTGTGTTAAGACCTGTATCGTTATTTCCGGCTCTCTTGTGGTCCATAGAGGATATCATAGGAGAAACTGTTTTTCCGTCTGTAAATGCGAGTACAGATACTTCGGGACCTTCGAGAAATTCTTCGATAACAACGTGATTACCGCTTTCACCGAACATCTTGTCCTCCATTATCTCATGGAGAGCGTCAAGAGCTTTGTCACGGTTCTGGCAGATAAGCACACCCTTACCGAGAGCAAGACCGTCGGCCTTGATAACAATAGGCATGGGAGCGTTCTTTATGTATTCACGTGCAGTTTCGATGGAATCAAAAGTCTCATAAGCAGCGGTTGGAATACCGTATTTCTTCATGAGATTCTTAGAGAATACCTTGCTTCCCTCAATGATAGCAGCGTTTTTGTGAGGACCGAAGCAGGGAATACCGATTTTTTCAAGCTCATCAACCATTCCGAGAACGAGCGGGTCATCGGGAGCAACGACAGCAAAGCCAATGTCGTGGGTCGAAGCAAATTCAACTACCGCAGGAATATCCTTTGCACCGATAGCAACACATTTTGCTTCTGTCATACCGCCGTTTCCGGGGAGAGCGTAAATTTCATCTATTTCATGGCTTTCACGGAGCTTTTTTATAATTGCGTGTTCACGTCCGCCTGAGCCTATAACAATAATCTTCATACTGTACCTTTGTAAAATTTGGTCG
>CAYTLG010000218.1:0-2308 GCA_964438725.1 uncultured Ruminococcus sp.
ATACGAGACTATTCTGAGGATAAGCATAGACGTGTTGACGATACTCCTTACGGTGGTGGTCGTGGTATGCTCATGGCAGCTCCTCCCATATACAGGTGCTATAATGCAGTGTGCGATTCCGTAAACGAAGGCAAGGCAGATGAAGAGAGAACGAAGCCGTACCTCATATATATGTCTCCGAGAGGGCGTACCTTTAATCAGAGTATAGCTAAAGAACTATTGGAACTTGAGAATATCGTTCTTCTTTGTGGACATTATGAGGGCATAGATGAACGTGTTATTGAGGAGATCGTTGACGAGGAAATGTCAATAGGCGACTACGTTCTGACCGGTGGTGAGCTTCCTGCTTGCATTATTGCAGATGCGGTGGGAAGACTTTGCGATGGTGTACTTGCACTTCCCGAATGCTATGAAAACGAGAGCTTTGAGGATGGATTGCTTGAATATCCGCAGTACACACGTCCGCCTGTGTGGATGGGCAGAGAAGTTCCGGATGTGCTTCTGTCAGGACATCATGCAAACATTGAAAAATGGAGACATGAGAAATCTGTTGAGCTTACCCGTGAAAGAAGACCGGATTTGCTTGAGAAAGAGCAGAAATAATTAAAGCATACCGAAATAAGCGAGAATACCGTTCGTTACTCCTGATGAAAAGAGCTGTGGTGAATATGCCATTAGCTCCGCATCAACAGGATTTGTAATGAAACCAAGCTCTACAAGAGTTGACGGCATTCTCGTTTTTTTAAGTACATAAAGTCCAGGACGAGCGACAACACCTCTGTTTTGAAGAGCTGTTGCGTAGTTCAGTTGAGTAAGAATATTCTCTGCGAGGTATTCTGCCTCACTGTTTCTGCGAAAAACAAATGCCTCACTTCCGGAAGCTGAAGTAATGTCAGAGGCGTTTGTGTGCAGACTTATAAAATAGTCAGCTTCCCATGAGTTTGCATCATTCACACGGGCTATTAATGATGTAGTGTTCGATGTTCCGAGTTGAGTTGATGAGGTTGGCCTTGATAAACGAACGTCAAAGCCATAACTTTGCAGAGAAGCAGCGGTCATTTGTCCTATGGTGTATACTATATCCTGTTCACGAAATCCGTTGCCCTCACTGCCGGCATTTGGATTGACAGGATTATGACCTTGGTCTATGTAAATCTTTGTAGGCATAGTTCCTCCGAAAAATCTATATTTTCAGGTAAAATAAAATGAATGAAATGCAGCATATATTGTCAACTGTACGTCAGGCAGTCGATAAATACGAAATGATAGAAGAAAACGATAGAGTCGCTGTTGGATTGTCAGGTGGCAAGGATTCGATAGCACTTCTTGCTGTGCTTGATAGACTTAGAAAATTCTATCCTAAAAAATTCGATATCGTTGGAATATCCGCAGATATGGGTTTTCCTGATACTGATGGATTATTTTCTTCAGTTGCAGAATTCTGTTCGACACATGATATTGAGTACCACGTGGAGAAAACTCAAATAAAAGAGATAGTGTTTGATGTGAGAAAGGAAAAAAATCCATGCTCGCTGTGTGCAAAGCTGAGGAGAGGGGCTCTTGTATCATGTGCTAAAGAGCTTGGGGCAGATAAGCTTGCTCTTGGACATCATCTTGATGATGCAGCTGAAACGTTTATGCTCACTCTAGTAAATGAGGGAAGAATCGGATGTTATTCTCCTGTTACAGTATATGAAGACAGTTCCATTACTGTGATACGTCCGCTTATTTATACAAGAGAAGCTGATATCCGTGGGTTAATCAAACAGCAAGAGCTTCCTGTCATTAAGTCTCCATGCCCAGAGGATGGAAATACTGACAGAGCTGAAATAAAGGATGCAATACGAGAACTCGAGAAGAGTCACGGTGGTCTGAAAAAACGCATAATAACGGCACTTGAAAAACGGGAACTGGACGGTTGGAAATAAGTTGCTAAAGAGTGTGAAAAAATCTTAATATATTGGAACTTTTTCGATGTGCGTTCGTCATAATCATTAAATATTATCAATATGTTACGGTTGAATCATCCATGAAAAAAAAGAATCTTGTTTCGGATAACGTGATAACAGAAGAAGTTCCGAGTGAACAGAGCAAGTATAAAAAGAAACATTTGTCGAAGCGTTTCATCGAAAAAGCGGTGACGTTTCCTTTTATGTTGCCGTCGTTTATCGGAGTTATGCTGTTCTTCATACTTCCGTTTATCGTTGTAATCTACTATTCCGTTATTGACAATACTTCAACTGCCAATTTTGTAGGACTCGATAACTTTGTGAAGCTGTTCAATAACTCCGCTTTCAAACTTGCCATG
>CAYTLG010000219.1:0-2258 GCA_964438725.1 uncultured Ruminococcus sp.
TGCTTCTTCAACTGATGAGAGTAGTGAGAATACTCTTGAAGTTGATGCTGTTAAGGATTATTTTGCTTCTATATCTCTACAAAGGAAGCAGGCTAGGGATGAAGCTAAAGAAGTTCTTATGACAGTTGCAGAAAGTCCGACTGCTATAACAGAAGTAAAAGAAACTGCTATGACAGACATAAGTAAACTTGCAGCTGAAATAGAGCAGGAGGCAAACATTGAATCGCTTATTATTTCAAAAGGATTTGCACAGTGTGTTGCAGTGATAAGAGATGATAAATGTAGTGTTATAGTTGAGTCTAATGGACTGCTTCCGGGAGAATGTGCTCAAATATCGGAGATAGTATACGAACAGTCGGGAATAATCCCTGAGAATCTGAAAATTATAGAAAAAGCCTCATAAATCATAAAAAGATACAGACGGTATGATTTTCGCCTGTATCTTTTGTTTTTTTGAGTAGAAATATTTACTTATATGTGTTATAATTGAAGAAAAAAGTATGGAGAACATGATAAATGAATGTTTTGAATGCTCTTGAAGTCGGGATACTACACCGGTTGCATGAAAGTATCAACTGTGATTTTCTCGATTTTATAATGCCACTGATAACACACCTCGGAGATGTAGGTGTTGTTTGGGTAGTACTTGCATTAATACTGCTTTGCTTTAAAAAGACACGTAAGGCAGGAATGTCGATGGGAATAGCACTTGTATTTGGACTTATAATAGGCAATCTTACCTTAAAACCCCTTGTTGCAAGGGTCAGACCTTACGACTTTGATACAAGTATTATGCTTTTTATTCCAAAAGAGTCGGATTTGTCGTTTCCATCCGGGCATACCCTTGCATCGTTTGAGGGAGCATTTGCATTATTCCTGAGACATAGGAGAGCAGGGATATTTGCTATTATACTTGCGTTTATGATAGCTTTTTCACGCTTGTATCTCATGGTACATTACCCAAGCGATGTCATATGCGGTATGGTTCTGGGGATCATTTTTGCGTATGTAGCGACGAAAATTACAGATAAAATTTCCGAAAGATATATTATTGAATAAAACAAAAAACTGCGAAGAATACAAAGCAAGTATCTCCGCAGTTCTTTTTATCTGATTTCTACCGTAACCTTTTTATCGGCTACTTTTGCCGCTGCTTTTGCGACGGTGCGTATCGCACGAGCTATTTTACCATGCTTGCCGATAATCATGCCCATGTCAGCTTCCGCTACCTTAAGAGTCAATACCGTACCGGATTCGTTTTCTTCTTCCGTTACACTAACTGAATCAGGATCGTCAACAATAGCGCGCGCCATGTCAGCCAAAACTTTTGTCAAGTCAATGTCACGATAGCTTGCGCTGCTTGTATTGTCCATAATTACTTAATGATACCGCTCTTTGTGAGAAGGGATTTAACAGTTTCTGTGGGCTGAGCACCGGATGCGAGCCACTTCTGAATCTTTTCTTCTTCGACCTTGAGAGTGATAGGTTCTGTCATAGGGTTGTAGTAACCTACTTCTTCGATGAATCTACCATCACGAGGTGAACGAGAGTCTGCAACAACAATGCGGTAAAAGGGAGCCTTCTTTGCACCCATTCTTCTGAGTCTGATCTTAACCATTTTTTCCTCCGAAAATAATTCTTAATTGTTTTTTATATAAAAATCCGCGAAATCACATTGAGAACGGGATCTTCATTCGTTTTTTAGCTTTCTTGCCGCCGAACTGTGATGTCAGCTGCTTTATCATTTTATTCATCTGGTCATACTGTCTGAGGAGCTTATTTACTTCTTCGACCGATGTTCCGCTTCCGAGAGCGATTCTTTTTCTTCTTGAACCGTTGATAATGGCGGGTTTTTCTCTTTCTTCGGCTGTCATAGCGAGTATGATAGCTTCTGTGTGAGCCATTGCTTTTTCATCAACCTTAGCATCTTTCAATGCACCGGGCTTAATACCTGGTATCATTGCGGCAATTTGTTCGATGTCACCCATGTTTTTTATCTGTCTGAACTGTTCAAGATAATCATCAAGGGTAAATGTGTTTTCTCTGAGCTTTTTCTCAAGTTCAGCTGCTTTCTTGTCATCGAATGTCTGCTGAGCTTTTTCGATGAGTGTGAGAACATCGCCCATTCCGAGAATACGCGAAGCCATTCTGTCTGGGTAGAACGGTTCAAGTGCATCAAGCTTTTCGCCTGTACCAATGAACTTTATGGGCTTTCCCGTTACGTATCTTATTGAAAGAGCAGCACCACCACGTGTATC
>CAYTLG010000220.1:0-2240 GCA_964438725.1 uncultured Ruminococcus sp.
GAACATTGTATATATCCATTTTCTTCGGTGATTTTTTTCTCGGTGATATTTCAGCACTTTGGGGGTCTATCCATGAAACATACTTTTTCTCAGCTAAAGGATATACAAGTCTGACCTTATATTCGGGAAGATAAGCACTCAGCTTCGGTCGCAGTCCCGAAAAACCCGATGTTTCAATTTCGGTTATAACTCCGTCACGTTTTATATCGGCAATAAATCCGTTTGTCGGTATTTCGTGATATGCGGTATCAGGCTCATAATATCTTTTCAGTATGATATGAAGTTCTTTTTCTTTATATGTACCTATGTTGAATCTTTCATGCTCTGTCCTTGTCGATGATGTGACTATATCATAAAACAGAGCCTTGTTTACATCTGCATTCATTCAACCGTCACGTCGTTTCTCAAGCCACGTTATCAGCCCATCTATATCTTCATCCGAAAACTCACAGTCGGAATACAGTGCATCAAGCAGCTTGGGCAGTGAGCAGTCATGATATTTTTCGAAAAAGCTGCGTGTCAAGCGTGATACATACTCGTCCCTCTCGGCAAGCGGAATATAGTATCTCTCCTTGCCATCCTTGTACGACATGATGAAACCTTTTTTCTCAAGTCGTGAGAGAAACGATATAAGTGTTGACAGCTTCCAGCTTCTGTTATCACCGATCAGCTTCATTATGGCTGCGGTATTATACGGAGCTTTTCCACGCCATAATGCAAGCATAACCTCTGTCTCGGTATCAGGGAGAGTTATCGAATAATCCACTTTTTCGCAACGCTCAAGGTATTCTTCCTTTATTCTTTGTACTTTTCCTTCATCCATACAGACCTACTCCGAAAAATGCTATTTACATAATACATTATACAACCAATGAGCATATTTTGTCAATGACGTATATCGTTAGTTTTAAGACAGATATCACTATTGCTTTTCACTGTGAGATATGATAAAATAATTCTACATCAATTATTTAAGGTAGAAAAATGACTGACAAAAAATATGTTGAAATATATACCGATGGCTCCTGTCTGAAAAATCCCGGAGTCGGAGGTTGGGGAGCCGTTCTCGTATACAACGGTCACGAAAAGGAAATGTCGGGTGGAGAGCGTGAGACCACCAACAACAGAATGGAGCTGACCGCAGCAATAAAATCACTTGAAGCTCTTAAAATGCCGTGCAGAGTAAAAATGACTACCGACTCAAAATATCTCTGCGACGGAATGGGAAAGGGTTGGGCAGCCTCATGGAAACGAAAAGGCTGGAAAAGAAGCGACAACTCTCCCGCACAGAATCCCGACCTATGGCAGAGAATGCTTGACCTATGTGAGATACACGAGGTTGAGTTCTGCTGGGTAAAGGGTCACGCAGGCCACAAATACAATGAACGCTGTGATGAAATGGCACAAGAGGAGGCAAGAAAACTCGAATGAAAAATCCTTACTTTACATTCATAGTGATAGTTACATGTATTTCGTCACTGGTTTCGATATTTACAACAATACACGACAAACGAATGGCAAAACGTGGAGACTGGAGAGTTCCCGAAGCTACACTTCTCATGCTTTCAGCACTCGGTGGCTCTTTTGCAATGTATATTACCATGCTTCTCATACGTCACAAAACAAAGCACATGAAGTTCATGGCAGGAATTCCGATAATAATGCTTCTTCAGGTAATGTTTCTTTTGTGGATGAACTCGAAAATGCCATTATTTTAATCAGATTCCGAAAATGACAGTCTATCCTCACCGATAGCAGCGTATCTGTCAAAATATTTCTTTGTATCATCGTCGGCTATCTCATATGCAGTTTCCGATACAAACACAGTCCTTGGCTCATCAAGCGTGAGTTCGAGGACTTTTTTATATATTGGAGAGTGTCTGCCCAGTATAAGCACATCCGCAGTCTCAGCTTTTTGAATACTGTCGCTGTTCTTCATTTCATTGAATGAGCATGAAGTAATAAATACATCCGTGTCTCCTGTTTCAACTGAAACTGTGATCATCGGGTGCGTTGAGCGTGTGATATATTCCCTCTCACAAATAATATTACATCTGTAAAACGGTATTTCACTTCCAACCGAATAAACTCCTACTTTTATACCCTTTTCTTTTGCTAAATTCATGAGTGAAAGAAAGACCGACTCTTCATTTTCATTTATCGGCTTTGTCAGAATTATTGAGCGTAGTACCTCACGGTCGCTGAGCTTGCTTAAAAGCTGAATATGCTTGCTGTGATAA
>CAYTLG010000221.1:0-2234 GCA_964438725.1 uncultured Ruminococcus sp.
ATTCGGGACAGATATAGTATAATTAAAGATAAGATAATAATAAAACTATAAAATGGTGGAGAAATATGCCCGATATCAACGAAAAAATAGATACCTCCGATATAAGCCTGCTCTATCCCGATGCAGATACACTAAGAAGAAATATGCTCGGGGAAGAAAATGCACGTCTTTCACATATAACTACCGAACAGCTTGAGCTTGACTACCTCATGGATCTCAAGACCTGCGATTTCGGCAGCTTCTATACCTGTGACCCTGAAGTTATCCTTTACAGACAGGACACCTTTGAGGATATGCTTGCAAATCCTGAGCTGTCGCACATTCTCTTGAAGATGATACCTCTGCTTAACGATATAACAGAACTCAGACGTATGAGCAGTGACTCCGCAGCCTCAACAGAATCATATCTGTACAGCATTACTGAGGTAGAGCTTTATACAAGCCTTCTTGACCTCCTCCGTGACAGCCTTATACCGCTTGCACCTAAGTTCAAAAGTACAGCATTCAGACGCTTTGCAGAGAGAATCAACACCCTTACTGGAAGTGAATATTACAAGAATCTTAATGCACAGCTGAAAGAGCTTACCTCAAGAGTACGTGAAATAAAGAGTGTTACTATCGGTGTAAACTTCGATTCACAGCTCAGAGCAAGCAAGGCAGGCGTACTCTCAATGAATAATGAGTACTTTAAGTCCGGAGAGCTTCTTGATAAAATGCTTCGTCTCGACTTCAAGAACGATGATATGACTTGCATAGCTCCGCTTGTTCCGTTCAAAAAGGGACAGTCTGATAACCAGCAGAATGCACTTTCAAACGCTTTCAACGGTGCAATAAACGATGTGTTCAGACAGTCTATCAAGTCATGGAAAAAGGTAATACAGCACTATGTTCTTGAAAATACCGACTTCCTTATCAGACTTATGCCTGAAATTGAATTCGTTACAAAGGCAACAGAGCTTCTTGTAAAGCTGAAAGAAAGAGGATGCCCACTTTGTCATCCCGTTATCAGACCCGTTTCCGAAAAAGCATTTGGAGCTGTCGGACTTTGCAACCCCATCGTTTCGATGAAGCTCGATACACCCGTTGTTCCAAACGACTTCCGCTTTGATGAGGACGGAATGATATTCGTGCTTACAGGTCCTAACAGAGGTGGTAAATCAGTTATCACCTGTGCTGTCGGTATAGCATTTGTTATGGCACAGCTTGGACTTCCCGTTTGTGCAACTTCGTGTACGATAAGCCCGTGTGATGAGATATTTACTCATTTCCCGACAGGCAGTGAGGATACCATTGACAAGGGACGACTTGGTGAAGAATGCTCACGTCTCAGTACGATTTTTGAAGAACTTACCGAGGACAGCCTTGTACTTTGCGATGAATCTCTTTCATCAACAGGCTCATTTGAGGCCGCATATATCGCTTCTGAGGTTCTCCAGGGCTTCTCTATGGCTCGCTGTCGTGGAATATTCTCAACCCACCTTCACGACCTTGCAGCCTCTGTTGACACTATCAATGCGTCATGTGTTCCGAACGGCGGTGTGAAGATTGATAACCTCGTTGCGGCAATTGAAAAAGGTTCACGCAGCTTCAAGATTCTCAGAGAAAAACCAGATGGAAAGAGCTACGCAAGAGATATCGCAGAAAAATACGGTCTGTCTCTTGATAAGATAATGACCAAAATCAATAAATAAAATTTAATATAGCGGGGATATAGCTATGACTGATCTGCTGAAAATACTCGAAAATGATGCACGACTTTCACATGAAGCTATCGCAATTATGCTCGATAAAGAGGTCGGTGATATCAAAAAGATGATAGATGAATATGAGCGTGACGGTGTTATACTCGGATACAGAACCGAGATAGACTGGGATAAGACTGACCGTGAATATGTTTCTGCAATGATTGAGCTGAAAATAACACCCCAGAGAGACCGTGGCTACGATCATGTTGCCCAGAAGATATATAACTATCCGGAGGTAGAATCACTTTATCTCATGTCGGGTAGCTTTGATCTTGCTGTGTTCATCAAAGGCAAAACCATGCGTGAGGTGGCTTTCTTCGTAGCTGAGAAATTAGCTACAATAGAGGATGTTATATCCACATCGACACACTTCGTATTGAGAAAATATAAGGACAATAATATCGTTTACGGCTCAGTTCCGGTAGATGAGAGAGGAAACGAATTCTGATGCTCGATTATTCAAAGATTATATCGGGTACGGTGCAGGAT
>CAYTLG010000222.1:0-2227 GCA_964438725.1 uncultured Ruminococcus sp.
CAGCTGCATTGTGAGGTAGAGGTTTCTTTCGATGTTTGTCGCATCAACGATGTTTATGATTCCCTTGGGCTTTTCGCCGAGCAGAAATTCACGTGTTACAAGCTCCTCGCTGGAATACGGTGACATGGAGTAAATTCCGGGGAGGTCGGTAACAAGTGTGTCGTGCTTTCCACGTATTTCTCCGTCCTTTCGGTCAACCGTAACTCCGGGGAAGTTTCCGACGTGCTGGTTTGAGCCGGTCAGCTGATTGAAAAGAGTGGTTTTTCCGCAGTTTTGGTTTCCGGCAAGGGCAAAGGTGAGCATAGTTCCATCGGGAAGTGCGTTTTCTTCCTCTTTGAGGTGGTATTTTCCACCCTCACCGAAGCCGGGATGTACGCTTTCTTTTGTAAGCTCGTCATCCTTTGAGGCAGGAGCCTTGACTTCACGGACGTTTTCAATCTCGATTTTTTCCGCATCAGCCACACGTAGGGTAAGCTCATAGCCGTGTATCATGAACTCCATAGGGTCGCCCATCGGAGCAAATTTTACAAATGTGATATCCGCATTCGGAATTATACCCATGTCGAGGAAGTGCTGTCTTAATGCACCCTCACCACCGACTGAGCTGACGGAAGCGGTTTTTCCGAGCGGTAGTTCGTTTAACTTCATTCGGTTTTCTCCTTAGTTATTCATCTTTTGGAAGGCTTCTCAGGAATTTTATCATTGTGGGAAGCGAAACGAGAGCCGCTATAAAATAAGCAAGAGGCTGTGCTATCTCGATACCCTGTATGTCGAAGAAATGCGGAAGTATCATGCAAAGCGGAATAAATACAAGACCACTCTGGAGAAGCGAAAGTACAAGTGCGGGCAGGCTCTTTCCTATACTCTGGAAAAGCATGGTAGCAACCACGGATACGGGAAGGAACATGAGGAACACGCACATTATACGGAGAGCTTCACTTCCGATGCTCACAACAAGCTCTTCTGTACGGAATATGGAGATTATCTGCGGTGCGAATATGAAGCAGAACAGGGAGATAATACCCATGAAGCCTGCACCGAAGAAAAGTGTGAAATATGTACCCTTTTTAACTCTTGAATACTTTTTTGCACCGTAGTTGAAGGCGGAAACAGGCTGGAATCCCTGACCGATGCCAAGACCTACGCTGAATATCATGCTGGAGGTTCTTCCTACATAACCCATGGCGGCAATAGCTGCGTCACCGAATGCCTTTGCCTGAGCGTTGAGTACCATTGTAGATACGCTGTTCAGACCCTGACGTGCGAGACTGGGAAGCCCGGTCATTACGATATCACCGAAAACGGCGGTTTTCATTGAATAATACTTGAGGGAGAGGGTGCTTTGGGTCTTTTTGCGTAGGAACATCGACAGAAGTATCGAGAAAGATATGAGCTGTGAGAGGGCAGTTGCAAGTCCCGCACCGCTGATACCCATGTCAAATGAAAAAATGAATATGGGGTCAAGTACCATGTTGAGAATACCGCCCGTTGTAAGTCCGACCATTGCGAGCGTAGCTTTTCCCTCGTAACGGAGGATATTGTTAAGCACACAGCTTGCGGTCATAAATGGAGCGGCGGCAAGTATCCAGAACCCGTAGTCCTTTGCATATGGGAGAATAGTGTCCGTACTTCCGAGGAGCATCATGAGCGGTTCAATAAAACATAGACCCGTTACCATTATGATACAGCCTGCAAAAAGAGCGGAGAAAAATCCTGTTGAAGCATAGCGGTTTGCACGATCGACCTGACGGCTACCGAGCATACGGCTTATATTGCTTCCTGCACCATGACCGAACATGAATCCGAACGCCTGAAGTATCGACATAATACCGAATACTACGCTTGTTGCTCCACCTGCACTGAGGGATATCTTACTTACAAAGTATGAGTCCGCCATGTTGTATATGTTGGTGATAAGCATACTTATTGTTGTCGGTATTCCGAGTGTGATAATGAGCCTTGATACGGGCGTTTCGGTCATGCGTCGGAATTGGCTTTCGGCATCAACCTGTGAATTGTGTTTCATATTTTCATCCTTCTATAATAAACTGTCTAATAATTATAGTTCATTGCAGGATATATGTCAACATACGTCGAAAGTAAAAATTAAAATCTCTTTCGGGAAAATTAAAAATGGCGTTCGCAGTCATTGACTACAAACGCCGTCTTTTTAAGCTAATACCCGGATTCGAACCGGGGACCTCATCCTTACCAAGGATGTGCTCTA
>CAYTLG010000223.1:0-2197 GCA_964438725.1 uncultured Ruminococcus sp.
CTTTCAACTCAAGCATTTTCTTTTCTGAAATATAGTCGGGAACCATACGCTCTGCAGTACATTTTGCAGCCAACTTGGTAAGGTAGTAATACTTTGAATCCTCGTGAATATTATCTTCTTCAAGAACGTAGATAAGCTTCGGGAATGCAGGTGTTACCCAAACTCCCTTTTCGTTCTTTACACCCTGACATCTCTGAATAAGAACCTCTTCGATTATGATTGCGAGGTCACTCTTTTCCTGTTCATTCTTAGCTTCACCAAGATACATAAACACTGTAACGAACGGAGCCTGACCATTAGTTGTAAGAAGTGTTACGACCTGATACTGGATGGTCTGCACACCCTTTCTTACCTCGTCACGCAGTCTTCTTTCAACAAGAGTATCGAGTTCCTCAGGAGTAAGGTCTCTGCCGATTATGCGGTTTTCTTCAACAACATCGTTGCGAATCTTCTTTCTTGACACGTCAACGAACGGTGCAAGGTGAGTAAGAGATATAGACTGACCGCCATACTGGTTAGAAGCCACCTGTGCTATTATCTGCGTTGCAATATTGCAGGCTGTTGAGAAGCTGTGCGGACGCTCTATCATTGTTCCGGTAATAACGGTACCGTTCTGAAGCATATCTTCAAGGTTAACAAGGTCGCAGTTGTGCATATGCTGTGCGTAGTAGTCGGTATCGTGGAAATGAATAATACCCTCATTATGTGCTTCAACGATATCTGCGGGAAGAAGTATACGGTTTGTGATATCTCGTGATACTTCACCTGCCATATAGTCTCTCTGAGTAGAGTTTATAACAGGGTTCTTGTTTGAGTTTTCCTGCTTTGCTTCCTCGTTATTGCACTCAATAAGAGAAAGTATCTTGTCATCGGTAGTATTTGACTGACGTACAAGGTTTCGTGTATATCTGTATGTGATATACGCTTTTGCAACCTCAAATGCACCGTGAGCCATTATCTGATGCTCTACCATATCCTGTACTTCTTCAACAGACGGGCTTCTGCCGAGCATTTCACAAGTAAGCACAACACTCTCGGCAATACGCTTTATCTGGACAACGGTCATGCGACAGCCTTCGTCCACGTTTAAGTTAGCCTTGCTGATAGCCGAGATTATTTTGGTTATATCAAATTCGGCTTCCGAACCATTTCTTTTTATAATCTTCATAGGGCTGAACTGCCTTTCTCCTGCCGTTATCCGGTAGGGATGTTTTATGGTTAATTAGTTTTCTTTACACATAAGAATACAATATATTGTTGAAAGCCATAATTAGGCTATACAATATATTGTATCTCAGCGTTTGATATTATAGCACATATAGTGCGTATTGTCAATGTTATAATTGAATTTTGCGATGTACAATTTTTCCGTCCGAATCAGCTCAAATTTCGTCACGGATTTGTCGAAAAGAATATTGACAGCACTTCGTCGGCAAGTATCGAGGTATTTTTCAGTTCTTCTCCGACATCCGGAACCAGTCTATGAGATGTTTTATCCTTTCGGAACCATATAAGCTGGCGTTTTGCATAATGACGTGTTGCAAGTTTTATATCTTCACAAACTTCATCAATTGTCTTTTCACCTGCAAAATATGGCAGAAACTCCTTATAACCTATTGCCTGTGCCGCAGTTTTACTTATCTTGCATCCATTCAGAAGTAAATTTTCTGCTTCTTTCAATAGACCGTCCGTCATCATTATATCAACACGTCTGTTAATTCTATCGTAAAGAAGCTCACGTGATGCAAAATCTATGATAAACGCACAATCGTCATATCTTGATTCACCCGCAATCTGCTCACGGTCTGTTTCACTTTTGGTTTTTCCGGTTGTTTCATATACTTCTATGGCACGTACGACTCGTTTAACATTGTTCGGATGTATTGCTTCTGCACTTTCAGGATCAATACTGCGAAGTCTTTCGTGCAGTGCTTCATTTCCGTATTTCTCCGCAAAAGTATACAACTCATCACGTAAGTTGTCGTCACGTTCACCGTCAGAAAATTCAGTTATTTTCATGAGTGCATCGTGATACATCCCTGTTCCACCACAAAGGATAGGCACACGTCCTCTTGAAACTATATCATCAACCGCAGCGGCAGCATGAGTTGCATATTCAGCAGCAGAAAACTCGTCATCAGGTTCGACTGTATCAATGAGATGGTGTACAATGCCGTCACGTTCTTCCATTGTCGGA
>CAYTLG010000224.1:0-2194 GCA_964438725.1 uncultured Ruminococcus sp.
ATACAATTTTTATGATTTAATTGCAATGTTTTTGTATATTTTTATTTTTTGCTAATTTAAATCAATATTTAAGATATTGATTTATTGTGAAATACCAACAATTCAAACCATTCTTCGAAGCATTCTTGTGTATTTTTTGGACATTATCATTTAATGTTTCCGTGAACGCCATCACTTAATAATGTTCAAATATTTTCAATACAATGACATCATTAACTATAATTTTAGATGATTATTTAGTTATTGTGTGCAAATTGACCAATTCGCACAAATGTTAAAACAAAAAAGAAAAAACCCGACTTTAAATCAGGCTTTAATCTTTATGTTTTAGTTCAATTATATATTAATCGAAGTAAAGGGGCATGAGCTTCCTTTCAATCTGCTTTGTAAGAGGCTTTTCCTTTGCCTTATATTCAGAGGCAAGGTTTGTCTTGTCGTTAAGAAGCATATCTCTGAAGAGGTAGCACATTCTGGAAAGGTATGTTTCACCGAACTGGAAGGAGAAGTCAAACTTACGTCCTGCAACGATGAGGTCAACCATTTCTGCGGTTTCAGCTTCAGAGGAATACTTACCTTTAAGAGCTGTATCGTAGTATTCGGGATATACTTTCTTATAGCTTTCTGCGGAAAGTGCTGTGAATACTGTACCAATCATTTCAAGTTCGGCAGCAGAGCTGAGCGGAATTACAAATACAGAGTACTTGTCATCTGCGTTGGTGTAGTAGTTTTCCTGAGCTTCATCCCACTTCGGATAAGGAAGCATAGAGTACTGAGTATCCATGTCACGAAGAACAGAGAACGCTGCCTGGAAACGGAGAGGAGCCATAGCAAGAAGACCGTTGCTGAAGTATGTTTCTTCTTCAAGAGCACCTGAATCATACTGGTGTACACCGGGATTATTTGTCTTCATATCTGAAAGCTTTTCGATAATAGCAACAGACTTATCACACATGATTGTAGGAATGATGTTATTGCCTTCGATACTGATGACTGGCTGGTCAAACGCTACCTGCCAAACGTCTACGCACACTTCCGGATAATATCCATAGCCGAAAAGGTCATCCTTGTCTTTTTCGCCGTTACCATTCTTGTCTTCGTATATAGTGGAAGCAATTTCAGAGAACTTGTCGATAGTCCACTTACCCTCTTTTACAAGAGCATAAAGGTCACTTGAACTATAACCATAGTTTTCCATGATATCAACATTGAAGAATATTGCATGAGAAAGTGTGAGAGAAGATGTAGAAAGGTCGGAAGTAATAGCAAAGAGTCTGTTATTAATCGTAGCCTGTGCGTTGGCAACGGGGTTGAGCCATACCTGTGTAGTATCAACATTCGGTACTTCCATCCAGTTAATCGCAACCTCAGTACTAATCGGAACATATGCACGGTAGTCTCTTATGGAAACAATATCGTAGTCATTTGTACCGGCCTGTGACATAATTCTAATCTGATCTTCCGGACTAGCCTGGTCTTTTGATGTAATCTTTACTTCAAAACGACTTTCTACATCGAGGTTTCTATTGTATACTGCGTCATTACAAGCATCACCAGTAATATCTTCAACTGCAATTTCAGCAGCATAATTGATACTTCTGATTTCATCTGTTGTAAGTACATCGAATGATGCACCACCGAATGTTATATCAGGAAGATTGTCGGGGATAAGCTGTCTCTTTTCGTAATCAGTGAGCTGTTCTTCGCTCTCGGATTCTTTGGAAGATGCATCAGCATTGGGAGTTGAAGCATTTTCGGTTTTCTTTGTTTCGCTGCCTGAATTTTCTTTTGTTTCGCCGCACGCTGTTACGGATACAAGCATGAGAGCAGCAAGAATCAGACATAATGCACGCTTTTTCATTTGGTCAATTTCCTCCAAAATTTTAACGAGCCATATTATTACAAAAGGCTCGTTCGCTGACAATAAGTTGTACGTTACGACTTATTATACAACTTTTTTCTTCATTTTTCAAGCCTTTTAATTCGATTTTTTAATCAGACATTTACCAGTTAAAGGCAATCCCAAAATCTGTTGTAGACATATAATAAATTTATATAACTGCAAAAAGTGTTTAATGTAAATTAATGTGCTGATGATTTTGAGCTTGTTAACGTAAATTCATATTTATGTTTAATTATTTTCAATTTATTTAAATTATACCCAAAAAATAAAAAAGCAAGACCCATGCGTTAATAC
>CAYTLG010000225.1:0-2190 GCA_964438725.1 uncultured Ruminococcus sp.
GGTGCTGCTGCGGGAGCTACGGGTGCTGCTGCGGGAGCTACGGGTGCGGAAACTGCTGTGCCGTCAGCTTCCTCAACGAGAACTTCATATACTACACCGTTTACGGTAACATTATATTTTTTCATGATATTCCTCCGAATAAATCAATTATATCAGCCGCGGCTGTTTTTGGTGTTTTTTCTCTTGAATGAAACTACTCTGTACGGAAGAGAATATGTTCCCTCTTCACGTCTGTATGCTTCGATGGCAGCCATAATAGCCGCAACGACAGCACCGTCATCCTGGGTAGGAATTTCTTCTACCGTTTCTTCAGCTACGACAGCAGGTTCTTCTTTTACCTCTGCCTTTGCTTCTGCGGGCTTCTGTACAGGCTGTTCGGCTTTCTTTGAGCTACGTTCAGCTGATGAGAAAACATAGCTGAAAAGCTCGATAATTCCCCAAAGCACGATGAGTACAAGGAATACAGTTCCCATACCCTTAAGCAGCATAGTGCCTGCGAGTGAGAACTTTTCTGCAAGTGTCTCGTGCGGAGGGTTATATACTAAAAATAATGGCAGATAATTCATATACAAATATCCTTTCTTTCGGTTTAATTCTGAAATATTATCTCAGAAACTTCGTCAAAGAGGCATATTTGCGTGACGACGGTAAGGTGTTTCGGCAGATTTAACGGAAAGCATCATTACTGCGGATGCAAGTCTCTGTCTGATTTCGCCCTTTTCGATGATATCGTCAACTTCTCCTGCCTTAGCAGCTTCGAGAGGAGTTGCAACTGCTGCATTCCACTTTTCTTCAAGCTCTGCACGGGATACATCGGCGGAAATCTTGTCGTTATAAAGTAATGCAACTGCGGAAGAAGCGTTCATGCAAGCGATCTTTGCGTCTTCGAGAGCGAAAACGATGTCAGCACCAATGGACTTCGAGCCGAGAATTGAGAATACGGAACCGTAAGCAGAACCGGTTACGAGTGTTACGAGCGGAACCTTTGCTGTTGCATAAGCAGCTGCAAGCTTGCCAATTTCAGCGGAGTAGGGGTTCTTTTCTTCACAACCGCATACAGCAAAGCCTTCGGAATCAACGAGTGTGATTACCGGAACACCGAAGCAGTCACAGAAGGAAATGAATCTGGAGGCTTTTCTTGCTGCCTTTGATGTAAGTCTGCCTTCATTTTCAGCATGGTTTGTGGCAACTACACCGCATACAGTACCGCCAAGTGATACAAAGCCTGTGGAAATGCTCTTTGCATAATCCGCATAAAGCTCGATGTACTTGCCGTTATCTGCGAATGCTGCGATGAGATTTTTTGCATCTGTTGTATCTGCGTCAATGATACGGTTAACTTCGTCGTTGTTTTCAACTTCAAATGCACCGTCTTCGTTGTTCTGAGGAATGAATGCAACAAGCTCACGTGCTGCTGCGATAGCCTCGGAATCAGTCTTTGCAACCTTAGCGGCAAGACCTGCTTCAACGGAGTCCTCTGTCTTACCACCGCCAACGATGAAAGGAGGATTTACGCTGATTTTTGAGTTTTCTGTTGCGATAACGAAGTCGAACATGGAAGCGAGAACTGCACTTGCACCCTCAGCAACACCGGGAACAACTGCGATCTGGGGAATAACGCCGGAAGCCTCAGAAACAGCAGCCATGAGCTTACCGTAGCCTGCGAGAGCCTTTACACCCTCGGGAAGGTATGCACCGGCACTGTCAAAAATACCGATAATGGGGCATCCGTTCTGTACTGCGAGCTTATAAATACCGCATATCTTAGCAGCGGCAGCTTCACTTACAGAACCCTTTGTTCTGTTCATGTCCTGGGAGAAAGCATATACGAGGCAGCCGTTTACAGCACCGTAGCCACATATAACACTCTCAAATTCATCGGAAGCGTTCGCATCATATTCGCTGATACGTCTTGTTGTGTAAGCTCCGATCTCTGTGAACGTACACTCGTCGAAAAGTGACTCAATGCGTTCTCTTGCACTGAGAATGCCATCCTTACCCTGCTTTTCGTTCTTCAAAAGAAGTGAACGGAATTCAGCGGCAGTCTTAGGGCATTCGGCGGATACGTTTTCAATGAAATTCTTATCCATATATCCTCCATATAGTATAATAGTCGTTCTTTCCACCTGTTTACGAGATGTAAAAAGCGGAGATATCGGGCAGATAGATATTAAAATACCACTCTACCCC
>CAYTLG010000226.1:0-2183 GCA_964438725.1 uncultured Ruminococcus sp.
AGGATGTTCAGGGTTGATGGAGCGAGCACGGAATGCTGCGATAGCGTCCTTGTCAACCATGGATTCGAGGTCTTCATAGTCCCATACTTCGATCTTCTGGATTTCGTGAGATGTTCTGAAACCATCGAAGAAGTTAAGAACAGGAACACGACCCTTGATAGTAGCGAGGTGAGCAACAACACCGAGGTCCATGATTTCCTGAGGGTTGGTCTCAGCCATCATAGCGAAACCGGTCTGACGGCACGCATAAACGTCACTGTGGTCACCGAAAATGTTAAGAGCATGAGATGCTACACAACGAGCGGATACATGGATTACGCAGGGAAGAAGTTCACCGGCAATCTTGTACATGTTCGGGATCATAAGGAGAAGACCCTGAGAAGCGGTGTATGTTGTGGTGAGAGCACCGGCTGCGAGAGAACCGTGAACAGCACCGGCAGCACCTGCTTCGGACTGCATTTCTACAACCTTAACTGTGTCACCCATGATGTTCTTGAGACCAGTAGCGGACCATGTATCTGTAACGTCAGCCATAGGTGAAGAAGGGGTGATCGGGTAGATGGCAGCAACTTCCGTGAACGCATAAGAAGCGTGGGCGGCGGCGGTGTTACCATCCATGGAAAGCTTTTTTCTTGCCATGTTTTTATATCCTCCATAAAAAATATTATGATTATATCAAATATAAACTTAGCCGCAGATACGGCAAATTATATCCATACTATTATAACGCAAAATTCGCAGAAAGTAAATACATTCTTGCAGAAACAATTATAAAATTTTTATCGGAAATACTGTGAATTTACTGAAATCGTATAAAAAACAAAAACGGGAGACGAATTAACGCTCCCGAATGTGTTATTATTTAGCCGTTTACCTTAGCCTGAGCCTTGAGACGGTTTGCTGTGTTGAGTATCTTTTTGCGCAGACGGATGGTCTTGGGAGTTACCTCGATAAGTTCATCATCACCGATAAATTCGATTGCCTGCTCAAGAGAGAAAATTCTCGGAGGAGTAAGGATAAGAGCTTCATCGGCACCCTTTGAACGGATAGCTGTGAGATGCTTCTTTTTGCATACGTTTACTGCGATATCGACTTTCTTCGGGCATTCACCTACAAGCATTCCTTCATATACAGGAGTCTGTACACCGATGAACATTACACCTCTGTCCTGTGCATTAAAGAGACCGTAGGATGTAGCTTCACCGTCTTCACTTGCAACGAGAGAGCCGGTAAATCTTGTAACAACTTCTCCCTTGAAGGGCTGGTATCCATCGGAAATGGAGTTGAGTATACCCTCACCGCGTGTATCTGTCATAAATTCACTTCTGTAACCGAAGAGACAACGTGCGGGGATGGAGTATTCTATTCTCATTCTGGAGCCGTGGAGGTTCATTTCGAGAAGCTCACCTTTTCTTGCACCGAGCTTTTCAACAACTGCACCGACATATTCTTCGGGAACGTCAACTGTAACTCTTTCCATAGGCTCACACTTTACGCCGTCAATTGTCTTATAGATAACACGAGGTGTGGAGCAGCAGATTTCGTAGCCCTCACGACGCATTGTCTCGATAAGGATGGAGAGGTGCATTTCACCACGTCCGGAAACCTTGAAGCTGTCGGTAGTGTCGCCATCGTTTACTCTGAGAGATACGTCCTTGAGTGTTTCTTTGTAGAGACGCTCTCTTATCTGACGGGAAGTAACAAACTTACCTTCACGACCTGCAAAGGGGCTGTCGTTTACGGAGAATGTCATTTCAAGTGTAGGTTCGCTTACCTTAACGAACTCAAGGGGAGTGGGGTCAAGGGGAGAAGCGATAGTATCACCGATTGTTATGTTTTCGGCACCACTGAAGCAAACGATATCACCCATTGAGGCTTCGTTTACAGCTTTTCTTCCGAGACCGTCTATTGTGTAAAGGGAAACTATTCTTGTTTTCTTCGGAGGTTCGTCGGGTGTATGGTAGTTTGTTATAACGACCTCATCGTTCTGGTGGAGGACACCTCTTTCGATACGACCGATACCGATACGACCAACATATTCATTATAGTCGATAGAGGATACGAGAAGTTCAACGGGAGCATCCATTTCACCTTCGGGAGCGGGAATATAGTTTATAATTGTATCAAAAAGTACATCAAGGTTTTCGCCCATTTCATAAGGATTGAGTGAAGCCTTACCGGTA
>CAYTLG010000227.1:0-2160 GCA_964438725.1 uncultured Ruminococcus sp.
TATAGCTCTTGCCTTCTCTATTCCACTGACGGAGTGATTCCTGCTCAAGCCACAAACCCATGATATTTTTGAGAAGTCTTATTGTACCGAAAGCACCGCCTTCATTTGTGAAGTCATACTTTTCGGAAAGTGAGGTAAGAACGGGAGTATCCGTTTCAGTACCCATGAGCGACCATGTACCGCTCGAAATATATAGAAAATCTTTCTTCACTGCGGGAACAGATATAACTGCACTTGCGGTATCATGTGAAGCTATCTTCATTACGGTGAGACCTGTTTTACCTGTTTCTTCCTCAATCGTGGGAAGGAGTTTACCGCAAATATGTCCCGGCTGAACTATCGGCTTGAGGACATCGGTAGGGACACCGCACTTTTTTATGATATCGAGAGCGTAATTTCTTGTATTTGCGTCAAGCAATGCTCCTGTTGAAGCTATTGTATATTCACTTGACATTTCTCCCGTCAGCATATATGTAAACAGGTCAGGCATCGCAAGGAGACTCTTTGCGTTTTCGACTATCCAGGGTCTGTCACGCATATCTGCCGCAAGCTGATACAGCGTATTGAAATTCAGAGACTGGATACCGGTTCTGCCGTATATCTCACTCTTTGTCGCATATTTTGAGAAAACATACGGCTGGATATCATCGGTACGACTGTCACGATAATGGTAAGGATTAGCAAGCATTACACCTGCTTTATCGAGATAGGCATAGTCAACTCCCCATGTATCAATACCAAGGGAGACCGCACCGCCATCCTGTGAAGCCGCAAGTATCGAAGCCTTAATTTCATGAAAAAGTCTCGGAACGTCCCAGAAGAAGCCACCGGGCATCATTACCGGGTCGTTTGAGAAACGATGAATCTCTTTAAGGCTAATCTTTTTGCCATCGTAGGAGCAAAGCATGCCTCTGCCGCTGGATGCACCAAAATCGACTGCTAAAACCTGTTTATTATTCATAATTACCTCCGCTTATGTCAGCAGATCTCCGCACTTCTGGGAATGCAATAACGAAGATTTTCAACTGCTGCTCTGAAAGCATCCTGGGATGTGGGATATGTGTTTGCAACATGGCTCTTGTTTCCGTCATTCTCAAGACCGTCAAGACCCTTGAATACATTAAGGTGGGGTTCAATAGTGAGAATGAACTCACCCTTATGAGCTCTGTTTATTACAGCAAGAAGTTCGGGAATGCCGCCGTCGCCCATACCTGCGGGAACAACGACACCGTTTTTCTTTGCATCTTTTATGTGAAGATATGTGATATGAGTTTTAAGGAGGTTATAGGAGTACTCAAAGGGCTGGCAACCACACTGAATAAAGTTAGCAGGGTCAAACACACAGCCGAGTCTTCCGTCAAATTCGTTAAGAATATCAAGGCATCTTTCGGGAGTATCGCCGTATATACCCTTTTCGTTCTCATGACAGAGCTTTACACCGTATTCGTCAGCGATATCGAGCATCTGACCGATTCTGTCTATAACTTCATTTTTGTATTCTTCATGCTTTCCGTCGGGAATATAGAAAGAGAACATACGGATACGGGGAGCAAAAAGAGTGTCTGCGATCTCACAGGTATTCTTGAACTTGTCGAGATGTGCTTCAAAGGGGTCGGTGATACTGATTTTTCCTATGGGAGAACCAATAGCAGACACAGAAATTCCCGAAGATTCGAGCTTCTTGTGTACATCAGAAGCCTGAAGAGGTGTAAGGTCGGATACGTTCATTCCGTCAACGCCTCTGAGTTCAGTCATTCTGATTTTACTTGTAATAAGACCCTCTATCTGTTCGTCCAGTGAGGGAGAATATTCATCCGAAAATGCACTTAATCTAAATTTAACCATAAATCAACACTCCAGTAAATTTAACTCATCGGAAAAACACGGCACAAAAATACCGCTCATTCCGTTCTGATAATAATTATATCATCATTTTTCCGTCAATGCAATCGTTTCGTGATGAAAAATGATAAAGAATCACGTTATAATTGACGAATATTGCAAGTTTTTGCAAAAATCCGCAGATTATTTCACAGTATATTTACAATTCAAGGACGGTCACGCCGTAGTCGCCCTCTCCGAAAGCACCTGCACGGTAGGACTTTATTCTGCGGTCTTCCTTGAATCGCTGCCAAAGTGCATTTCTGAGAGCACCGGTAC
>CAYTLG010000228.1:0-2145 GCA_964438725.1 uncultured Ruminococcus sp.
GGCAGACCCTCTATCCTACTGAGGTACGGAGACTTATTCACTATTTGTATAATTATACACAGAATATACAGAATTTGGACTCGAATGGCTTAACGCTTAGGAGGCGGTTGCTCTGTCAATCTGAGCTACGGAAATGTATTACCAATCCATTATACCACTTGGCATAAGTATTTTCAAGTGTTTTTTTGCAGTTCGGCAAATTTCAGTCACTGCTCTGCCTTGTTTTAGCTTTCTCATGATTGATTTTTTCACAACACAGTGATATAATTATGCTATGATACATAAGCAAAGGAGTTTTATTATGCCGAACAACGAACTTACTGAGGTTGAACTCAACAAAATCAAAGAAGAGATTGAACACCGACAAACAGTGCTGACCCCGCAATACATTGCAGAAGTTC
Source organism: uncultured Ruminococcus sp. (assembly GCA_964438725.1). Classification (GTDB taxonomy): domain Bacteria; phylum Bacillota; class Clostridia; order Oscillospirales; family CAG-272; genus UMGS1696. The sequence goes on from CAYTLG010000228.1 coordinate 402, forward strand.
AGCGTACTCGTGCCTTCGGTGACTTCTCTGAAAACGATGAATACCGCAGTGCAAAGAGAGAGCTTAACCGTAATTACTCACGTATTCGCTATCTTAAAGCGATGCTCGAAAACGCAGTTGTAGTAAACTACGAGTCGGATGAAGATACAATTGGACTTTTCGACCATGTCACTCTTTGGAATGAAGAGGATGAGGAAGAACGCACTATAACAATAGTAACACCCCTCCGTCACGATATTCTGAACGACCGTATTTCAAAGGATTCTCCACTTGCAGAAGCTATCCTCGGACATCGTGAGGGTGACCGTATTCTTGTCAAAGTAAACGACAATTATTCATACTATGTTGTCGTTCGTGAGCTTATAAAAGGCGAAGATGACGACTCACTCCGAATACACTGATTTTGTTTCGTTAATATTACCTGTTTGCACATATTCTGACTAGTCATCCTGCACAATTACACAGTGTTTTTTTGTCGCACAATCAACTATTTATCAATTATAAACGCTGTTACACTTGACATTATCGTGTTTTTGTGCTATTATTAAAGTATTGATAATGTACGTTTACCGTTATCATCCCAAAAATTTTTAAATGGAGAGTTGTTATGGAAACCAAACGCAATCTCAAGTACTTTACAGCTCCGCCGATAAGCATTCCTTCTCTTATCGGTTGGATCATCACTGCTCTCGGTGTGGCAGCAATGTGTGTCCGCTACATTCCGAAGCTCTACTCAATTCTCATTCTTATCGTTGGTGTGCTTGTTATCGCCTTCACATCCGGTGGTAAGTCTACCGACAGCGACCTTGAATTCCAGATTTCCGAAAGAATCAAGAACCTTCAGGAACGCTCCGAAAAGAAGTTCGAAGTATATGACAAGAGCTTCCTCAAGATGCTCAAGCCTATCAACCTCAGAGGCTACGAATTCCTCGCAAAGGAAGAACCCCTTTACTACAAGAAGGGTGCTGATGGCGTAAACAGAACCAACTATTTCAAGGGTTGCAACCTTATCTTCACAAATGAGAAGATGTTCGTTTTCGCTCGTCGCTTCTCTCTTATCGATGAAGCTATCGACACAGTTGACACAGCTTCCTACTTCTTCAATGAGCTTGACCATGCTGACGTTGAAGAGAAGATATATGAGTACACTGCAAAAGAACGTACAATGCAGACAAAGTACTATGTATTCTCCATCTACAAGGCAGACGGTACAAAGGCTCTCGAAATGTGCGTTGACTACGGTGCCGACATTGACAAGTACGCAGAACAGATTACCAGAGCTATTGCTACACGCCAGAAGGAACTTGCTAAGCGTGCTGAAGAAACAGCTCAGAGACGTGCTGAATTCAGAGCAAAGGTTGAAGCTGAGAAGGCTGCTATTGCCCGCGGCGAACTTATCGAGGACTAATAGTTAAGTATGACCTTCAAAATACCGTATCGTATGGAGATTCCGTGCGTGCGGTATTTTTCTTTACTACACTATTATTAACGAAAAGATATATTATTGTATTGCAAATTTATCCAAAAAGTAAATTCTGAAAAAAATTCAAAAAAGCACTTGTATATTTGCCGAAAATGCGGTAAAATATACTCTTGAAGGGAATATTAATACTTTTGTATCCCAATAATTATTTATATACTTCGGAGGAAACTCAAATGTCAGTTAAAGTTGCTATTAACGGTTTCGGACGTATTGGTCGTCTTGCATTCCGTCAGATGTTCGGTGCTGAAGGCTACGAAGTTG
>CAYTLG010000229.1:0-2117 GCA_964438725.1 uncultured Ruminococcus sp.
AATAGATTTCTACCAGATACCAGAATTGATTTTGCGCAAAACTCTTGACATTACCCAATAAAACCCATCAATGAAAGGAGGTAGCTTCGTGACTGTGAGAGAGCGTGTATTATCCAGCCGCCTCATCCAGAAGACCGATAATAACGAACAATACGCAAGAAAAATCGGGCTCAGTTGTGCGGTGCTGTCGGTTGGCATCAACAATAGCAACAAGAAGTCCGTTCGAAAAAAAGAAAAAAACTAATTTCAAAGGAGAACGAATTATGAAGACGGCAGAAGATTTTATCAGAGAGATGGAAAGCAGTAATGTGCAGGTATCTGGAGAGTGCACTTTTAAGGAATATGTTTCTGACATTGTGCAGTTCCAGGACATGATTTGTAAAATGATCTCTGGTGACGATTACCACGAAGGTATGCGCATTGATGAAGCCCTGTTCATCATGGAGTCTACCGCCCGCAAGAAGGGACTCCGCAACCAACCAGCAGTGCATAACGGTGTGCTGACCATGAAGAAGCTGGCAAAGGAAATGGCAATCACCATGTCAGGGGCTAAGGGAGAAAGCCTTGTGTTCAGGACTTTGGAATTTCTCGATAGACCGAACACCCAAATTTTTCGTAATGTGTACATCACCGATGGCGTTGATGAAACCGAATTGGACGGCATTGTGTTGACCGACAATGGTGTAATTATTCTGGAAGTCAAAAAAGTAAAATCCGATTTGACTCTCACGGAAGACGGCAGAATGGTATTCGCCGGCGATGAGTGCTATGACAAAGTTCCTCTGGCACAGAAGATGGCACTTAAACGACGTCTGCTAAAGAAGTGCTTGGAAAAGGCTGTTAGTGATAAGGGCTTCGATATTCCCGTGCATGTAGATAGCTTTATAGTGTTCTCTACTCCCAAGGGTCAGTTCATCAAAATTGATGATAGATACCGCCGCGAGAAACACTGCTTCCGCACCAGTCTCAACAAGAAAATCGAGAGCTATATTGGTTGTGCGTACTACAAGGCTGAACAGCTCACACAACTTGGCGAAATTTTCTCAGAAATGGAGGCTAATGTTAAGCGCTTTGAAACCGAACTGAATTACGACGAAGTACGTCGTAGTCTTGCAGAAGCACTTGCAGTGCTACAGGAAACTCCCGAAAAGAAGAAAATAGCGACCGCGGTTGTAGATAATCCTGTATCTGAGCTGCACACAGCAAAAGTGTTGGAGTTGGATACTCAGCCGCTGAGTACTACTCGTCAGAAGGCAAAACGAAAGACCGTTAGTTTGGGCTATATAGCGGCAAGCCTGTTTGCTGGCGTATTGATCTCTGGCGCGGCAGCCATGTTAAGTACTAGCGCTCGACACACCTAAGGGAGATATAGGTGCAAAATAGCACCGCCTATTTTGCACCTACAATCATTTATCCTAAAAAACAATCACGCTATAATGAATACATAAACAAGAGGTAATCAAACCTCGAAAAAAGAAAGGAAGAGAAAAATGACAATTTACACAACGCAAGAATGGAAGGGCTATGGTAAGCAGAATTATTACTGGAACGAGTATCGACTTGAATGTGACGAGGTCGTCAAGTACAAATGTCACCGACAGAAGTTCTTCGATGGTCACGAAAGTGAATGGAACAAGGATGAGGAAAAAGTTGAATCCTGGGGTATCAATGATCCAGATATTCCCGATTACCTCAAGCAGTACGTTCGATAAGGAGGGGCACAGATGAACGGAGTTCTCAAAGGTATGCTGTTGGTTTTACTGATCATCTATATCGTTTCCCCAGTTGATCTCTGCCCTGGTCCTGTAGATGACGTCATTCTGCTGCTTTGTGCTGCAGGTACTGGGGTTCTTGGTTCCACCTGCGAAGAATAAAGAGGTAAGCCACTGAAAGTGAATTTTTGAATGAAGGCGATCGAGGCCTCAATATTACTAACGAATTTGTTGCTCTGTGACATTAATGAACGTGGAGGCGGCATGTCTGAAATCATGCCGCCTCCACGAAAAGACTATAATACGGTTTTATTAAACCACCCCTTGTGAGAGCCCCTTTACATTTTTTCGAAATGTGGTATGATTGCTGGGAAAAAGAGCGAAATGAGGATGCTTTATGGAACT
>CAYTLG010000230.1:0-2102 GCA_964438725.1 uncultured Ruminococcus sp.
TCATTAATAAGTGCTGAATATTATATTTCAGGTAACGGAAAACAAGCGGTGTTTGACATGGCTTCATGTTCAGGACTTGCATATGCTGTCACACATGGACTTGACATTATGCACGCTTCCACAGAGGGCGTTGGTCAAATGATAAGTCATCTCATTTCCGATGGTGTCTCTGATATCACAGTATGTCTCGGCGGAAGCGGCACATCTGATGGTGGTGTTGGTGCTTTGTTCGCCCTCGGTGCAAGATTTTTTGACAAAAACGGAGCTGAGATTTGTGAGCGAGCCTGCCCAATTATGCTTAACAAAATCGACTCCGCAGACCTCTCCCCTGCCCGTTTGTTTTTGAAGGATGTTAAACTGACGCTTCTTTACGACTCAGCTGTACCGCTTCTCGGAGAGCATGGTGCTGTGATGATGTACTCACGTCAAAAAGGAGCTTCTGATTCTGATTTGGTTAGCTTAGAAAAAAGCATGGAACACTATTCTCAAGCAATCGCTTCATTTTCAGACATCACAAAGCAAGGTGCCGGTGCGGCAGGCGGACTTGGATTTGCACTTTCGCTTATCGGTGGTACTCTTACTCCCGGAGCTACTTATGTACTTGAAACGATAGGATTACGCAATGCCATCTCCGATGCTGTGCTTGTTATTACAGGTGAGGGAAAAACCGATGTTCAAACTGCAACAGGAAAACTGCCGTCAATAGTTGCACATGAAGCCACAAAGCTGGCAATTCCGGTGATATGCTTATGTGGTGTTAACGAATCCTGCGATGAGCTTTACAACTGTGGATTCACATCTGTCATTCAGATAGGAAATCGTCCAATGTCTGCCGAATATTCGATAAACAATACCGCTCTGCTTCTTGAAAAAACTGCATATGACATTGCAGGAATTGCTGAATTTGTAAGATAAAAAAACGGATGCTGCCATATTTCGGGCAAACATCCGATTTTTTTATTTTACTATATCTATGTATGTATCGGGGTTACATTTTATGTATGCAGCTCCGCCTTTTTTTATCTCAAAATTCCAACCTGAACAGTCTGTTATGAGTTCCACTGCCGCAACATCAGAATGAATAACGAGCTTCAAATCACAATCTCTTGCAACACAAACGAGAATCTTGTAGTCCTCATTTCCTTCAAAAGGTCGTCTTTCATAGCATATCATTCCGTCGTCGAGCTGTATTATCGAGAAAACACCATCTCTGAAGACAGTATTATCCCTTCTTATAATTCCAATACGACGATAGAATGCAAGAAGTTCATTGTCTATATTACTCCACGGAAACGGCATTCGGCAGAACGGGTCACGATATCCCTCAAGCCCCACTTCATCTCCGTAAAATACACAAGGTGAACCGGGCATTCCTGCGATTATCGCATAAGCAGTCATAAGAAGTTCTTTCGCATGGCTTCTCTGCTCTGCACTCATACGCATTACCGAAAGCTCTGCGTTAGTTTTGTCTCCGTACTCTTCACCACTGAGTATTGTCAAAATGCGTTCAGTATCGTGCGTTCCAAGGAAGTTCATGAGATTATCCGATGAGCATTTCGGATAACGGCGATACAGACCCTCACTGTTTTTTCGCAGAAGGTCTGCGTTTCCGTTTTTTACATACTCAATGACTGCATTTCGGAGCGGATAATTCATAACCGAATCGAGCTTATCTCCGCATAAGTAGTCACGTCGTCTGCCATAGCTTACTTTATCGGAAGCATCTTCCCATACCTCTCCGATAACAACACCATCGGGATTTATACCTCTTACCGCACGTCTGAAATACTTGAGAAAATCTTCGTCAAGCTCATCGGCAACGTCAAGTCTCCAGCCTGAAACACCCATTTTCATCCATTTTTCGACAACATCGCCGCAAATGAACGAACGGAAATCATCGTTGTCTCCACGTACTCTGGGGAGAATCTTTACACCCCACCAGCAGTCGTACTCGTCAGGAAATTCCTTGAACGAATACCAATCATAATAAGGCGAATCCTCCGACTGATATGCACCAACTGAATTGTATTTTCCGTAGCGATTGAAATATATACTGTCATCTCCTGTGTGATTGAAAACTCCATCAAGGATTATCTCAATAT
>CAYTLG010000231.1:0-2086 GCA_964438725.1 uncultured Ruminococcus sp.
CTCCCACACCCATAACACAGATGGCAGAAGTAAAGGTAACTGACCCCAGAACACTCGTTGTTCAGCCCTGGGATGCTTCTACACTCAAGAGCATTGAAAAGGCTATTCTTGCTTCCGATGTAGGTATCACACCCCAGAACGACGGTAAGGTTCTCAGACTTATCTTCCCGCAGCTCACAGAGGAAAGACGTAAGGAAATCAAGAAGAGCATTGCAAAAATGAGCGAAGAAGCTAAAGTTGCAGTTCGTAACATCAGACGTGATGCAAACGAAAAGAGCAAGCTCATGAAGAAGAACAATGAAATGACAGAGGACGAACAGAAGCAGTCCGATAAGCAGGTTCAGGATCTGACAGATAAATATATCAAAGAGATCGAGACCATTACCGAAGCAAAAGAAAAAGAGATCATGGAGATCTAACAAAAACATCGCCCGGCATTGTGAGGTATGATCCAATCCGGGCGTTTACTATTGGAGTTAAAAAGGAAAAGATATGCAGGAAAGAAACACATTACCCGATGGTATTACACCGTCAGAAGCAGTATCGAGAAGCGGTCTCAAGCATATTGCCTTCATAATGGACGGTAACGGAAGATGGGCAAAGCAGAGAGGACTCATTCGAGAAGCAGGACATAAGGTTGGAGCGGAAACTTTCAAAAAGATAGTTCGATATTCTAAAAGCATAGGAATACAGTGCTGTACAGTATACGCTTTTTCAACGGAAAACATAAAACGTCCCCGTCATGAGGTTGAAGCTATATTCAAGCTCTTCATTGAATACATAAAGGAAGCCGCAGATGAAAAGGATATTGAGTTCAGATTCATCGGTGAACCCGGCGAACTCAGTGAGAATATCGGAGCAAAAGCAAAGGCTCTTGAAGCTGAGACAAAAGGCAGACCCTACAGACTCAACATCGCAATGAACTATGGCGGAAGAGCAGAAATAGTCCATGCGGTAAATGAACTTATCCTCTCCGGCAAAAAATTTGTTACAGAGGATGACCTTACAAACGTAATGTATACAAGAGGCTGTCCCGACCCAGATCTTGTAGTAAGAACGGGATGTGAAGAACGCATATCTAACTTCCTCCTTTGGCAGAGTGCGTACGCTGAATACTATTTCTCAGAAAAAATGTGGCCTGATTTTACCGAACGTGACGTTGATGAAGCAGTATTCGACTTTGCAAGACGTTCTCGCCGTTGGGGAAAAGTTGAATAGGAGGAAATCATGTTAAAAAGAACGATAACTGCGGTTGTGGCAATAATGCTGTTCATTCCGATTTGCATTTATTCCGATACCGTGGTGTTTCCGATAGCAATGGCTATTTTGTCAGTCATCGGAGTTTATGAAATGCTCGGCTGCGTGGGTGTCAGAAAGAACTACTCAATAGCGGTTGTTTCTCTCATATTTGGAGCAATGCCCATTGTACCGTTTTTTGTTAAAAATGAGCCGATAAATATAGTTTTCGCACTTAGCGTTGTTTACCTTATACTTATATATGCCACTGACGTTTTCTCAAGGGGAAAGATAGATTATACACTCTCTGCCTCGGCATTCATGGGAGTGTTCTATATCTCTGTTTCATTTACATCAATAGTACTTCTCAGACAGCAGAGTAATTATCTCTATCTTCTCGTGTTCATAGGACCGTGGGTAAGCGATACATTCGCATATATTTTCGGCAGACTTCTCGGAAAGCATAAGTTAATACCGGAGGTATCTCCGAAAAAGACTATCGAGGGAAGTGTTGCCGGTATTATCTTTGCGGCCATCTCGTATGTTGTATATGCAATTATTATAACAAAGTATTTCGATACATCGGTAACTCCCAACTATGTCATTATGGCAGTATCGGGAGTTATCGTTTCCGTTGTTTCACAGATAGGTGACCTTTCGGCTTCCGCTGTAAAAAGACATTTCGGAATCAAAGACTATGGATTCATTTTCCCTGGTCATGGCGGAGTTATGGATCGCTTTGACAGTGTAGTTATGACAGCACCGATACTTTACATAATCTCAATGCTTCCGTTTGCTTCGGGCATTCTTCTTTGAGGTAAAAATGACAGTACAGGAAAAAAATATAAGC
>CAYTLG010000232.1:0-2049 GCA_964438725.1 uncultured Ruminococcus sp.
ATACCATATAGTGCCGAAATAAGCAAATATTGCGTGAATACATTGCTTTTTTTAATAAGATATGATATAATTAAAAGGATAGACTGATTACAGACAAGGATTTTTGAATGAACAATAACACAAATACGATTAATTTTTGCGAAAAATACACCAGACGTCAGCTCAATGCACTTTACCGTGAAATTCCCCTGAAAGATACAACATCACGTACCCTCAGAAAGTATTTCTGTGCGGCTGCGAATCTCTACGGTATTATATCCGTTGCTGAAATGTGGAAGCTCATTTCCTCCATGCATAAGACTCTCGTAACAGAAGAAGAGTTTTACGCATACGTAAAGATTGCGATACATGAATGTGAAAGCTATGTTATACTGGGTTCTGATGAACTTGGACTTGGCGGAAAAGAGACTGAACTTTCCGAAAAAGAGATAATCAACGTAAGCATAGCTGAAAGCGGTATCGACTGCTATAACATGATAAAGAAGATGCACAAGGACAAGGAATGCAATGTTCTTGATAAAAAGACCTTTATTTGCTATGCAGATATGAACTTCACCGAAAATGAAGAAGAAACTGCTGCTCTCCGTGAGTTTATTTCAGCGAGAACAGAAAACGCAGAAGAAGCAGATGAAATTTTCGGATATATCGTATATCTCGAAAGAATAGTCAATACAGACTTAAATGGACTTATAAAAGAGCTTACAGAGGGTGAAAAGTACACACTTAATGTGGGCAAGGATGATGCAAAGAAGCTCACAGACCTTTGTGTGAAGTTCCACAACACCCTCAGACTTCCGTGCAACAATGGATATTCACCGAACGAGATACATGAGAAATACAAGACCGAAACTCCCGTAACAGCTCCGATAACACTCGGTGAGAATATGCGTGAGCTTATAAAGAGCGGTGAGGTCGATCCTTACGAATTAAGAATGCAGATTCTTGAGTCAAAGATGCCTAATGAAGCTGTAAGACTCAGTCTGCTCAAGGAACTTAACGAGATTGCACCGTTTGAGCTTCCCAAAAAGAAAGAAGTTAAACCACTCAGAGTTGGCAGAAACGACCCTTGCCCCTGTGGAAGCGGAAAGAAATATAAAAAGTGCTGCGGAAGATAATCTGCAGTAAATATTATACATTTTGAGGTAAAGTATTATGATAATTAGACTTTCCGATCATTTTACATATCGAAAGTTGCTCAGATTCACTCTTCCTTCCATATGTATGATGATATTCACATCAATTTACGGTATGGTTGACGGTTTTTTCGTATCTAACTTTGTTGGAAAAACTGCTTTCGCTTCAGTCAATCTTATAATGCCGTATTTACAGATCCTCGGTGGTGTCGGTGCTATGCTCGGTGTCGGAGGAAGTGCATTGGTAGCAAAAACTCTCGGTGAGAATAAAAAAGAAAAGGCTCAGAGCTACTTTACAATGATGATGTACCTTATGTTCGGTACAAGTGTACTGTTCACGTTCATCGGACTTGCGGCACTTAAACCTGTTGCATATTTGTTCGGTGCAACCGATGCTATGATAGGTGATGTTGTGACCTACGGTTCTATATGTCTTTGCTTTAACGTAGTCCTTCAGGCTCAGTATACGTTGCAGAACTACATGATAGTTGCGGAAAAGCCTAAGTTCGCACTTGTTGTTGTAGTCATGGCAGGCGTTACAAACATGATACTCGATGCTCTGTTCATGGCAGGCTTCCATATGGGAGTTGCAGGTGCCGCTCTTGCTACCGGTCTTAGCCAGTGTGTAGGTGGTATCGTGCCGTTTGTATGGTTCCTCAGCAAGAGAAACAAGTCTGACCTTCGCTTCAGAAAGACAAAATTTGAAGTAAAACCCATGATTAAGGCTTGTATCAACGGTTCATCTGAAATGATGTCCAGTATTTCCGCTTCTGTTACCGGTGTGCTTTACAATGTCCAGCTTATGAAATATGCCGGTGAGGACGGAGTTGCTGCATATGGTGTCGTAATGTATGCGGCGTTCATATTCATTGGAATATTTTCCGGTTATTCTCAGGGAAGCTCACCTATTATGGGA
>CAYTLG010000233.1:0-1975 GCA_964438725.1 uncultured Ruminococcus sp.
AGGTACGTCTTTTGTTTATGATTCTTCCCTAAACCGCACATTCGAACAATAACATTTATTTGCACGGTATTAAGGTAAAATCAAAAATCGAATATAAACAAAGCATCTTCAATAAAATTCAGTTGTTGTCACTGAAAATTCAAAAAATAATGCACACCAGTCTAATTTTATATTATATAATGGTGACATGAACCGCTAAAACACAGGAGAAATCAAAAAATGAAAAAATATATAGCTATATTACTCGCACTTTCAACTATCGCACTTGCTGCTTGCTCATCTTCAAACGAAGAAGAACTTGATACAACCGAATCCTCCGTTGAATCCGAAGCTCATGAAACAGAAACCGAAACTACCGAAACAAATCCCGATATTCCGGTTCCAGACGATGTTGAAATTATTGATTTTGAAGAACTCACACTTGCAAAGGATCCCGTATATGAAAACGGAACTCTCGTACTTTATTTCAACGAAACAGACGTATGGTATGACGATAATACAGAAGCGAACATCGGACTTATAGCAGAAGATGAAGCTTTCACCGTAAAAGCTGACATTGATTTTGAATCATACCCTGACATGAAGCTTGATGACAAAAATCATTGTGGTATAGCTCTCAAACCCGTATTTGAAATTGATCCGGGCGAATACAGATTCTCTGTTTCTTTTGACGAATACAAGCTCGATTTCACTTTTGAAGTCTAAGGCAGAAATCGTCCCACAGTAATTTTCAACTGCGGGACATTTTTTAAAAAAAGACTTGACAAAAACTCTGTAATATGATATACTCTGTAAAGTGATTTGCTTTACAGTATTTACGGAGGGGAACGATGTTTGAAAAGAATATGAAATTCCCTATTCTGCTTGATACTTACGGTACACTTCTCAGCGAAAGAAAGCGTGAGATTCTCGATTACTATTACAATGAAGATTACTCTCTTGCAGAGATTTCCGAACTCACCGGCATATCTCGTCAGGGAGTGCGTGATTCCGTAAAAAAGAGCGAAGAGGAATTGTTTCAGCTCGAAGACAAGCTCGGACTTGCCTCAAAAAACGAACGCATCGCAAAGGCAAAATTACTTCTCGATAAGGTAGTTGAATCTACCTTTCTTGACAGTGATACCAAAAGACTTCTGAACGATGTTATCGCACAGCTCTCCGACACGCCAAGTACAGTAAAAATGGAGTTATAAATGTTCTCTAATTTATCCGAAAAGCTCGAAAACGCTTTCAAAAAATTCAAAAACAAAGGAAAACTTACAGAGGCCGACGTTAAAGAAGGTATGCGCGAAGTAAAGCTCGCACTTCTTGAAGCTAACGTAAACTACAAAGTAACTCGTGATTTTATTAAATCAGTTACTGAACGTGCGGTTGGTTCGGACGTCCTCGAAAGTCTCCTTCCCGCACAGCAAATCATAAAAATAGTACATGAAGAACTTGTAAAACTGATGGGTGAGACCAACAATAAGCTCACCATATCCTCAAGACCGCCGACAATCATAATGATGGTAGGCATCCAGGGTTCCGGTAAAACAACCCAGACTGCAAAGCTCGCTTCAATGTACAAAAAGCAAGGCAAACGTCCACTTCTCGTTGCCTGTGACGTTTACAGGCCGGCAGCTATTGAACAACTCGAAGTCGTTGGTTCTCAGGTAGACGTTCCCGTGTTTGACATGGGCAAGGATGACCCGGTTGAGATTGCTAAAAAAGGTATCGAACACGCCAACCGTTATGGTCACGATATGGTGTTCATTGATACCGCAGGTCGTCTTAATGTTGACGAAGCGATGATGGAAGAGCTTGAAAACATGAAGGCTGCTGTTTCGCCTACCGAGATACTTCTTGTAGTCGATGCCATGACAGGTCAGGATGCCGTAAACATTGCTGAGACATTTAATGAAAGACTTGACATTACAGGTGTAATCCTTTCAAAGCTTGACAGTGATACACGTGGTGGTGCTGCTCTTTCAATAAG
>CAYTLG010000234.1:0-1913 GCA_964438725.1 uncultured Ruminococcus sp.
CCTGGGGCGTTGACTACATAACAACAAACATTCTTGAATAAAAACTAAAAAATCCCGACATTTCAGTTTTTGCTGTTTGTCGGGATTTTTTTATTTTATTGACGTTACGGTTAAAGTACGTTCGTTTACTTCAAATGTTACTTCTAAACCTGCGAAAGGGAAGCCATATTCACGTCCATCACTTTTGTTTGCTTGATAAGACGGGCGTGGGTCTCCTTTTAAACACTCAATAAGTGCATTTCTTTTAGATTTCGGAACAAGTGCAATCAATTCATCAGAGCATGTAACTTCAAGCCGATCCCCATTTTCTTCTATCGCAAACCCACCCTTGGCATCAGGAATTGAGTCAATATGCGGTAGATACGGTTTGATATCATATATCGGTGTTCCATCAACCATATCAATTCCGGATACATATAAACGTCCATTTTCAACCTTTTCCAGCTTCACTACAGAAAGCCCTAATGGATTTGGTCTGTTTGGCGAGCGTGTTGCAAATACTCCTATTCTCTTGTTACCGCCAAGTCTAGGTGGTCGCACAGTCGGATTCCATTTATTATTGTTGCTGTTTTTTGAAACAAATCCTTCAGAAAAGCCCCATATTAGCCATATATGAGAATATCCCTCAAGTCCCCTTAGTGAATCTGAATTTCTGTATTCTTCGGTAAATTCAATAATTCCACACAGCTCTGATACAATACCACTCTGACGTGGAAGTCCAAACTTTGTTTTGAAATCAGTATGTATATAAGCAATTACATTCAGTAAATCCATTATTTTATTTTGTCACTTTCTGATGTAAAAATCGAACTGTATTCAGTACCACAGGTAACTTTCTCGCTACTATCTTCCTTAAGATATCTGTAACAACCAACAATAGCTCCGCAAAGAACATATGCAAAGCAGTAAACAAGAAATGCTGTAAGCACAGAGCCACCATTAGATTTGTATCCGCCCCATACTATGAACAACAGATAAAAAATGACACCTGATGACACAAAATGAATAAGTAATCTGAGCACTAAAACAAGCTTATCAGAAAAGAGAAAAATATTCAGTACAGAAAGTATTATAGAAAAAACAAGGCATGAATATACCATTTGAACAGTAGGTACCCAGCTTGAATTAACAAATGCACCGAGTGTATAAATAGCGGTTATAATAACAGTGTAAATGACACAGGCATTTGTTAGTGTCTTTTTGAATAGGTTGATTAGTTTCACAATGACATCTCCGTTAAAATAATAACTTTACACTTAATTTTAACATCAATTCATTAATAAATCGACTGTTTTTAGAGAAAAAACAATAAATAATCATAATGTCAAAAGAATATATATCAAATAGAGGATATATAGGTTGACTGTATAAATGTATAAAATGAAAGAATATTTGTATTGTTATCCATTGACACGGGTGAATAAAAGTATTATAATTATACTGTATAAATAATAGGCATAACGCATATTCATTGCTGATTGACAACTGTATAGCATGATTGCGAAAATTCTCGACCGAAAGGAGCTGCCTGCACATATATACTTAGATGTGCGGGGATAATTATGGCTGATAAACCGAAAAACTCAAGACACGAAAGAAGAGTAGCTGCATTCAAATTACTGTTTGCACGTGAATTTAACAAGGACACCGATACTGAAAGCGTATATTCATCATTCCTTTATGAAAACATCGGTGAGGACGGTGAACTCGTTCTCAATAAAGAATATTCCAGTGAATATGTTAAGGATGTATTCTTCGGTGTTACCGATAAGCAAGATGAAATAGACGAAACAATAGAAAGCACATCTATCAAATGGAAACTCTCACGTATGTCAATGCCTACGAGAACTATTCTCAGACTTGCTGTATATGAATTACTTTATACAGAAACACCTCCGAAGGTAGTTATAAAT
>CAYTLG010000235.1:0-1875 GCA_964438725.1 uncultured Ruminococcus sp.
GGTTCATTTTTACGTGCGTTTTCTGCTGCGAGTTTGAGATTTTCCTCATACTCACGCTTTGATGCTTCGATATCTGCTTTTTTCTGTACAGCCGCTTCTATCTTCGCACGTCTTTCATCAATAATGGCAAGCATAGGCTTAAAAAGCAGCTTGTTCACTATAAGTATGAAAAGGCAAAAACATATCAGCGTCCACACAAAGATAGACAGTTGAAATGTCAATTTAGTTCACCCAACCCTTATATCTTAGATGCAAGGATGAATGCAATAAGAAGTCCGTAAATTGTAAGAGCTTCCATAAGTGCAAGTGCGATAATAAGTGTGGAACGGATATTGTTAGCTGCGTCAGGCTGACGTGCGATAGCTTCCATTGCAGATTTGGATGTGATACCCTGACCGATTGCGGGGAATATTGTGCTGACTGCGATAGCGATTGCTGCTGCGATAGCGATAAGTCCTGTGTTTTCCATTTTATTTTCTCCTTATGATTACCAAAATTTTATTCTTCGCCGACCTGTTCTTCAAGGTAGATCGAAACGAGCATTGTGAACACTACTGCCTGAATTGCACAGAACAGAAGTGAAAGCACCATCATTATTACGGGAACTCCGATAGGAAGAAGTCCGTAAAGCTCCTCTGTAACGGTTTCTTCACCGAACACGTTACCGAAAAGACGAAGTGCAAGGGATGCGGGCTTAATAAACTCATCAAGCAGAAGAAGCGGAAGCATAAAGAACATCGGGCTGACGAACTTCTTGAAATAATGCTTGATTCCTGCTTTCATGCCTGATACCTGCAAGAACACGAACGCACAGACACCGAGTCCGAGCGTACATGAAAGAGATGATGTAGGTGCCTTGAAATACTTAGTAAGTCCCATACCGGGAATAAGTCCCGAATAGTTCGCCATTATGATAAATATAAAAAGCGAACCGAGGAAGAAAAAGTACTTACGTCCGAGCTTTTTTCCAATGATTCCGGAGACAAAATTATCAAGCGATTCTACGCCCGTCTCTATCAGGTTCTGGAATTTTCCCGGACGCATTTTCATGTTTTTGGTCACCGCTATCGACAGCACAGCAGTAAGAAACAATATCGCAAACATTACGAGTACCTCTCCTGTAATATCGAAAACGCCGAAAATTTTAACTAAAACCTCAGATTTTTCACCCATTTCAAGTGATTATTCTCCTTTCCTGTATTCAAGCGGTATGGTCTTTGTCATTGTTGTTCTTCTTCACGAGCCTGAATGTAAAAAAGAACATTGGCACCGTGAGTCCGATAACTGCCCCGACAAGAGTGTAAAGCACAGATGAGAGCAATTCAGACGATATAAAATAGACCGCCGCGAGATATGCAACATTTATGACCTGACGGATAACCGAACCTGCCGCAACAAACTCAGGTTTGCATTTTATAAGCATTCCCGTTATCATATAATTGAGATACGCCATCACTCCTCCGCCAAGCAGAGCAAGTAATGCAAACAAAAGCTCATTCTTCAAGTACAAGCACCTCCGACAGATAATTTTCGCCAATCACAAATGAGCAATAGACGAACATCAGATAATAGTACTTCATTCCTCCGTAAAAATCAATACATAAATTGTTAACTTTATTAATATTTACACAACGCAAAAAACTCTCCGACAGAACGCATCTGAAGAAGAGTTTTTTGTATTATTCACCGAACAAAATGGTAGAAAGATATCTGTCTCCTGTATCGGGAAGAAGAACTACTATATTCTTTCCTTTATTTTCGGGACGCTGTGAGAGCTTTATAGCCGCTGCCATTGCCGCACCTGAGGATATACCTACAAGTACACCTTCATTTGTACCGATCATTTTTCCGACAGCGATAGCTTCAGAATCGGTT
>CAYTLG010000236.1:0-1852 GCA_964438725.1 uncultured Ruminococcus sp.
TTCGTGTCGGCGTAATCAAAAACTGGGATTCCAGATGGTATGCTCCTGATGAAAAGTTCGGCGACATCCTCGTTCAGGATTATAAAATCAGAGAATACCTCAAGAAGACTCTCCTGCTCGCAGGCGTTCCGAAGATTGAAATCGAACGCGACAATACCGGCAAAATCACAGTTTATATTCACTGTGCAAAACCCGGTATGGTAATCGGCAGAGCAGGTGCTGAAATTGAAAACCTTAAGGCTGCTGTTGCTAAGATAGCAGGTCAGCCCGTAAACATCAACGTAATCGAAGTTAAGCCCGTAGACCTTTGTGCACAGCTCGTTGCAGAAAACATCGCTTCTCAGCTCGAGAGACGTGTTTCCTTCAGACGTGCAATGAAGCAGTCTATCAGCCGTACAATGAGACTCGGTGCAAAGGGTATCAAGGTTACAGTATCCGGTCGTCTCGGCGGTGCAGAAATCGCTCGTTCCGAACACTACCATGAAGGTACTATTCCGCTTCAGACAATCCGTGCCGACATCGACTACGGTTTCTGGGAAGCTAATACAACCTATGGTAAGATCGGCGTAAAGGTTTGGATCTATAAGGGTGAAGTTCTCTCCGAAGTAGCTCGCACAAGAACAGGTGCAAAGGGTATCAAGGTTACAGTATCCGGTCGTCTCGGCGGTGCAGAAATCGCTCGTTCCGAACACTACCATGAAGGTACTATTCCGCTTCAGACAATCCGTGCCGACATCGACTACGGTTTCTGGGAAGCTAATACAACCTATGGTAAGATCGGCGTAAAGGTTTGGATCTATAAGGGTGAAGTTCTCTCCGAAGTAGCTCGCACAAGAACAGGTGCAGACGAAAAGAAGCAGAGAGATAACAGACGTGACAATCGCGGTCAGAGAAGAGATCGCAGAGACGGTGCAAACCGTGAAGGCAGACCTTATCAGAAGAGAGACGGTCAGCAGAACAGAGCACCCAGAGCACCCAGAAAGACAGAAGAAGGAGGAGCTAACTAATGTTACAGCCGAACGGTAAAATTAAATACAGACGCGTTCAGAGAGGCCGTATGAAGGGTAAAGCTTCTCGCGGTAATAAGATCACCAATGGTGAATACGGTCTTGTAGCTCTCGAACCGGCATGGATCACATCCAACCAGATCGAGGCAGCCCGTATCGCTATGACACGTTACACAAAGCGTGGTGGTCAGGTATGGATCAAGATATTCCCTGATAAGCCTATCACAGAGAAGCCTGCTGAAACTCGAATGGGTTCCGGTAAGGGTTCACCTGAGTATTGGGTAGCAGTCGTTAAGCCGGGCAGAGTAATGTTCGAAATGAACGGCGTATCCGAAGAAATAGCAAGAGAAGCTATGCGTCTCGCAATGCATAAGCTCCCGATAAAGTGCCGTTTCGCTACGAAGGCACAGCTCGAAGAAGAAGTGGAGGGTTAAGCTGTGAAAGCAACAGAACTCAGAACAAAAACAAGCACAGAGCTGGAACAGATGCTGAAAGATCTCAAGGGAGAACTTTTCACACTTCGCTTCCAGAACGCTATCAACCAGCTTGACAATCCCCATAAGATTTCCGAAACAAAGAAAGAAATCGCTCGTGTGATGACTGTCATCGCAGAGAAGAAAAACGCATAAGGGGGTAAAATAGAATGGCAGATCGTGCTCTCAGAAAGACAAGAGTAGGTAAGGTAGTAAGCGACAAGATGGACAAGACCATCGTAGTTGCTATCGCAGACCACGTAAAGCACCCCGTATACGGCAAGATCATCAAGAGAACAGCTAAGCTTCACGCTCATGATGAAAACAACGAATGCGGAATCGGCGATACAGTAGAAGTTATGGAAACAAGAC
>CAYTLG010000237.1:0-1842 GCA_964438725.1 uncultured Ruminococcus sp.
ATACGGAATATGGTAAAATAAACGAAAGTTTAAATGAAACGGCTTGGACGGATTTTATCTATCATGGATTCTTTAAGAAAAATGACTGCGGAAAGGGCTGTTTATGCTGTGCTGATGCTCATAGTGCTTGGCGGAAGTATAGCTCTTTCCACGATACTTCATACGGACTCTGACTATGCTGCGGGACTTACCAAACCTGAGATAAATCAACCTGCGGAGGAAGAAGAGGGCGTTCCTTCAATAGAAGAACCCGATTATTCATACGAAAGATATGTTTTGACGTTTACCGGCAGCATAAACGCAGGCTCAATGCTCGGAAGCAGTTCATATGGTACAATATGCGGACTTGATGCTGAAAAAGGTGGAGCTTATTTCATGGAGTCACTTACGGATATTACGCTTCGTGATGACATGACGTTTTCTTTTCTTTCGTCTGTGTTCTCGGACAACGGAGATATGAGTCAGCTCAACGGTGATTCCGGTTGGTATCTTGCTCCTGCGGAAAACGCAGATATTCTTTCACTTGGCGGTGTAGATGCGGTTTCTCTCGAATGCTCCGGTACAATGGGCTACGGAAAGAACGGATATGAGGATACAAAAAGCTCTTTGGAAAAGCTCAATATAAAGTGGGGAAACTCCGGAAAAGCGATATACGATGAGCATTCAAGCGGTGTGAAAACTGCGGTGTATCCGTGTACATACAAGGATGAAAATATAGAAGGAATACTTGCCTGGATAAAAAAAGCCGCAGCCGAACGTGATTTTGTTGCACTTGCAGTAAGCTCTGAGGGGAAAACTACCGATGAACTTTCGGAAGCATTTCATTCCTTTGTTGATGCGGGGGCAGACCTTATTGTAAGTACAAATTGCAAAAGTATCGCTACGACTGAATACTATGGCAACGGATTTATTGCATATTCTCTCGGTTCTTTGATAAACGGCGCGGATAAATATTCGGAGAAATATTCTGCGATACTCGAAGCGGAGCTTATCATTGATGCAGGAGATCTGAAGCGTGTGAATTATTCGGTAGTTCCGATACAGAATTACTCCGATGAAGAATTCTGGCATCCGTTTGTTGCCGACAGTAATGAATAGAAGCTCTTGTGCAGGGAATAATAATGACTGTAAGTCGGGAGATAACTTCCGGCTTAAATCTGAGTAAGGATGGTCATTAACATGACGGATCTCAAAAAGCCGAATCATTCCATTTTCTGTACTGTAAAGCAGTGTGCGAACCATGCAAAGGACAGCGAATACTGTGTCCTTAATAAGGTAACAATTGGTACACATGAACCTAATCCGACAGTATGTCAGTGTGTTGACTGTCAGTCCTTTATTCTCGACGCAAATTGCAACTGCGGATGTAAAAAAGAAGAAAAGTAACACGGTTTGTAAAATCGAAGAAAGCAGTCTTGTAAGGAGACTGTTTTTTTCTTGTCAAAAGACATAAACAATTAACTTTGAGTTCATATTTTTTTAATCTCGACGATACATTCTTTTTACGTGAAAATGTTATATTTAAAACGTACGTAGAATCAGTAAATTACAGACTCGAAGCGGTTCGCAATGAATGCATGGGAGTTTGACCGCGTTATTGTTCGGGTCGGAATCACAGGAGTCAATATGACTATTTTCACAGTATTTACTTTGCTCGGCGGCCTTGCGATGTTCCTCTATGGTATGGAGATAATGAGCGAAGGTCTCAAGAATGCCTCTGGTGCTGCACTCAAGCGTGTACTCGAAAAGGTGACTGCGAATGCCTTTATGGGAGTTCTCACAGGAACTCTTGTAACGGCGGTAATTCAGTCATCAACGGCGACCATCGTTATTACGGTAGGT
>CAYTLG010000238.1:0-1822 GCA_964438725.1 uncultured Ruminococcus sp.
ACCCGACCTACACCCTTAGCAGGGGCGCCTCTTCGGCCTCTTGAGTACTTCTCCATGCATACACAGTTGCGACCGTCTCATTACAACTGCCTATTAATTATAATACAATTCACGGGTTTTGTCAAGGGCTTTTCTTGTATTTTTTATAAAAAACAATGGAAAGAAATTCTTGCCGTTCCTGAAAAATAATATTTACAATAAAAATGTAAAATTATATTTGACAAAACAGAATTTATGCGGTATAATAATATGGTATCTCAAAAAGTGTAGCTTTACGCTGCATTTTATTTAATAATGTATTGTATCAGGATGTGCGTATGCCGAGATTTTTTGTTTCCACAGCTGCGGCGGACAAAGCTCGAGGTACGATAGAGATAGTCGGTGAGGATGCTCTCCATATCACACGCTCTCTCAGAATGCGTCCGGGCGAAAAGCTCACTGTCTGCGATGACTGCGGAATTGAATACGAAACGGAGATATGCGAGATCAGCGGTGCGGAAAATGTACTGCTTAGTATTCTTTCATCAAAATCCTCCGAAAATGAACCACCTTATAAATGTACGGTGTATCAGTCCCTCGTAAAAGGAGACAGATTCGATACCGTTCTTCAGAAATCGACAGAGCTTGGGGCAACGGAAATAGTTCCCGTTATGTCCTCACGCTGTATGGTGAAGCTGGATAAAGAAGATTTTGTCAAAAAAGTCGAGAGATGGCAGAAAATAGTTTCCGAGGCGGCAAAGCAGTGTGGTCGTGCCGTTATTCCGGTAGTGCGTGAGCCTGTTTCGTTCAGTGAAGCGGTAATGCGTGCGTCGGAATGCGAACTTCCGCTGTTCTGCTATGAAGGTGAGGGAACACGTCCTATCTCCGAATGGATAGATTCAGTTTCTTCCCCTGCGACTGTATCGGTTATGGTAGGTCCTGAGGGTGGATATTCAGTAGAAGAAGCAGAGGAAGCAAATAACGGCGGAATGAAGCCTACGGGACTTGGTAAAAGAATACTGAGAACCGAGACGGCACCGCTTTATGTACTCTCGTGTTTGTCGCTCAGCTACGAGCTTTAATGTATTGTACGAAAAAATCATTGAAAATCTGAAAGGAGAAGGCTTTTGTCTCTACGTGAGATGAGGGCTTATCGTTGAATGGATATGGCTAAATCAACTAATGTCAGCAGTGCTAAGAATAACATGATGTCGCTTGACAAGGGAAAGGCTGCGAGAATAGTTTTCGTTCGTGTACTTATCATTGCCCTTGTCGATATCATAGTTTCGTCCCTTTTCGATTTTGTTGGGGCTGATGCTATGCGTGAGTATGCGTTCCATCTTAATGTACATACTCCTCTCAAGTATATCTTCGGAGTTGTTCTTGTACTTGCCGCTGCATTCCTTGTTTATACTATCGTAAAAAAGGTAGATACATCAGCTTGGTATATGACACCTATGATGACCGGTGCTCTTGCTCTTTATCTTTTCGTAACAGCTATGTTTTACGACAGATTTAGAACAACCCCCTTCCTTTTCTACACAATGACAGTAGTAGGTAGCATTCTTTTCGTAGTTTACTATATCTACACTGTACTTATGTACAAAAAATAAGATATCTTACCCGTTTTTCCAAAGGCTTGGTACTCTGTTCGTTCAGTTTATCAGGCTTTTGCTTTTTACATGACAACACAGTTTTTGACTTGATTTCGCTAAAATACGGTAAAATATGGTAGAAATTCAGCATAAGAGCCTACAAGGAGCAAAAAAAAGTGCTGAAATCTATGAAAAATCCTTATTTTCCTATTGAAAAAATACAAAATATAATGTAAAATATAGTGTAG
>CAYTLG010000239.1:0-1811 GCA_964438725.1 uncultured Ruminococcus sp.
AGGCATGAGTGATGAGCTATAATTGATTAGGAATTAAATCAATTCTGAATTATATGCTAATTAAATTATTAATGGAGGTAATCAATGAACTTACAGGTCAATGGAAGAGCTCCCGAACCGTACGAAAAAACGGAGCCGTATAAGAAATCCCCTATGATGCTCATCAATGAAATTTCAAGACTGATGGGTGAAAAAATCAGAGAAAAGGGTGAGGATAACCCCATTTCCCAGAAATCAGGTCGTGAGCTTATTATTGAACTTGCCAAAAAAGACGGCCGTACACAGCTCGACCTTGTTAGAGCAACACATCTCAAGGCACCCACAATAAGTGTCGTTCTTCAGAAGCTCGAACATGAGGGATATGTTCTCAGAACTCCTGACCAGTATGACCTTAGAGCTACACGTGTATACCTTACCGATAAGGGACGTGAGCTTGATAATCGCATGAGAAAGCGTATCAGAGAAGAAGAAGAACAGGCAATGAGTAACCTTTCTTCAAGCGAGTACGATACCCTTGTTAGACTTCTTGAAAGGCTGAAAGGCAATATACTTTCCGAGTCAGAAAAAGAAAACAATATTTATTAATAATCAGGAGAGTAATATTTTGAAAAAGAAAGTCAGTTTTATTTCGTACCTGAAGAAATACTGGTTCTTTGCGATAATATCTCCGCTGTTTATGGTTGGGGAAGTTCTTGTTGACCTTATGCAGCCGAAGCTCATGTCGCAGATAATCAACACAGTAGTTGAATCAGGTGAACTGGATGTAGTAATGAACTCTATCATTACAACCAGTTTAAAAATGATAGTTCTTGTAGCTATCGGTGGCTTTATGGGACTTATGTGCTGCTATACCGCCAGCCGTGCTTCACAGGGTTTCGGTAATGACGTGAGAGTAGATGCATTCAATAAGGTAATGTCTCTTTCACTCCAGCAGACAGACAAATTTACAACAGGCTCTCTCGTAACAAGACTTACAAACGATATCACATCGCTTCAGGATCTTGTTCAGATGGTTCTGAGAATGTTTGTACGTGCTCCCATTCACTTCATTGGCGGACTTGTCATGTGTATTACACTTGATATTTCGTTTGGATACGTTGTAATCGTGGCTCTTCCGTTTATTCTTGCGGTTGTTGCAGTCATGATAAAGAAGGCTATACCTCTTTTCTCCGTTGCACAGAAAAAACTCGATGGCGTTAACTCCGTTGTTCAGGAAAATGTAAGCGGTGCAAGAGTTGTAAAGGCTTACACAAGAGAAGAACATGAAATTGGCAGATTCGATACAGCTAACCGTGATTATATGGCTATAAACTACAAGGCTACCGTTATCATGTCAGCTGTAATGCCTATAATGAGCTTTTTCATGAACCTTGCTGTTATCGCAATTATCTACATAGGCGGCTTACAGGTACAGGCTGCACGTCTCAATGTAGGTGACGTAATGGCAGCTGTTCAGTACATTACACAGGTACTCGGCTCAATCATGATGATGTCTATGATTTTCCAGCAGATAGCAAGAAGTAAGGCTTGTGCAGCTCGTGTACGTGAGGTTCTTGAAGCTGACCGTGTTATCACAGACGGTGAAGTTACAGAGGGCAGAGAAATCGGTACTGTAAGATTTGAAAACGTATCGTTCAAGTATCCCGAAGCAGCAGGCGGAAACATCATCGACAACATCTCTTTTGAAGTTAAAAAGGGAGAAACAGTTGCAATTATCGGTGCGACAGGTTCAGGTAAATCTTCTATCGTCAACCTTATCCCCCGTTTCTACGATACAGTAGGCGGAACGGTTTATGTTGATGGTATTGACG
>CAYTLG010000240.1:0-1782 GCA_964438725.1 uncultured Ruminococcus sp.
GGGGAACGGTTAACCTGCCTTCACCATTAGTGTAGCATAAATAAGTAACAAAATCAAGTACAAATAACTATTTTATTCGATAAAATTGTGTAAAATATTAACATGAACAATAAAATAATTACATTCGCTTTCACATGAGGGGATTCTTTGGCATATCATGCTCAGGGGAGAGAGTTTTTTCAAACCCGAAAGCATTACGAAAGGGGAGGTTACACAGAGCAGGATATAGTGTAATAAAATGCTTTGTGGATATAATATGACGGATGAAATAAAAATAGGGCTGTGCGGTGGGGACAGAAGAATGCTTGCAACAGCGGAATGCCTGTCTGAAAAATACGAATGTGCCGTGTGGGGACTGCCTGATACATACGGTGAAAATGAGAGAAGATACATAGAAAAATGTGTCCGGTGTGTGGATTGTTTTTCGGCTGTGCGTGAGTCGGATATTGTAATACTTCCGCTGCCGTGTACCGTAGACGGTGAGAACCTTTTCGTTTCTCTTGAAAGTGGAGCGAATAAGATAAAGCTGTCCGATATTTGCAGCTCAATGAAGAAAGGAGCGACTATTCTCGGCGGCATGATACCGCCCTTGGTCATAAGATATGCAGATGAGTTTGGACTTTACTGTATCGACTATTTCGACAGAGAAGAGATGCAGATACTGAACGCCGTTCCGACAGCTGAGGGAGCGATATGTGCGTGTATGGAAAGACTTTATATTACTGTTTCGGGAATGAGAGCAGTCGTGACAGGCTACGGGAGAATAGCACGTACTCTTGCTTTGAGACTGAAACTTCTTGGAGCAGATGTGTTCGCCGTAGCAAGAAGTAAGCGTGACCTTGCATGGGCGAGATGTGACGGTTGTATTCCGATAGAGCTGAGTGAATATCTCAATGCTCCGTTGTGTTGTGATGCTGTTTTTAATACTATTCCGTCCATGATATACGACGGTGAGCTATTGTCAAAGATGAACTCCGATACGGTAATATTCGAGCTTGCCTCAAACAATAGAGGAGTCGATACAGTCTCTGCCGAGAAATTTGGAATAAATGTAGTAAGTCTGCCATCGCTTCCGGGAAAAACTTCACCAGATACAGCAGGGGCGATAATATGTGAAGTGATAGGCGGAATAATATCCGATATACTTTGACTTTTTGGGGGAATACTATGACTGAAAAAATGAAGAAGCTCGGATTTGCAATGTGCGGTTCGTTCTGTACGCATGAGAGGGCAATAGAAATAATGCGTTGCCTTACATCATACTATGAGATAATACCGATACTTTCATATAATTCTGCTGAGACTGACACAAGGTTCGGCAGCTGTGCAGTACTTCGTGAGAAAGTGACATCAATATGCGGTCATGAACCTATCGTAAGTATAACGGAAGCGGAAAAGCTGGGTCCTGCCTCTCCGCTTGATATGATGCTGATATGTCCGTGTACCGGAAATACAGCCGCAAAGCTGGCGAACGGGATAACGGATACTCCGGTGACTATGGCGGCAAAGGCTCACCTCAGAAGCTCAAAAAATTTAGTAATAGCTCTTGCGACAAACGATGCAATGTCGGGTAATATTCTAAATATCGGGAAACTGATGCAGAGAAAGAATATATTCTTTGTTCCTATGGTTCAGGATGATATTGAAAAAAAGCCGTATTCACTTGTTGCGGATTTCGGGAAATGTAAATCTACACTTGAAAAAGCTGAGGTTGGAGAGCAGATAAGACCGTTGTTTGTGTGAAATTCAGTATATCACTTGAAAAAGTATACGGAATATGGT
>CAYTLG010000241.1:0-1781 GCA_964438725.1 uncultured Ruminococcus sp.
CTTATCGGTCAGATAAAAAAGGCAGAGCTTCCGTCAATGCTCGTGCTGAATAAAATCGACCTTGTAAATCGTGAAAAACTCGCTGAAACAATAGCAAACTATGCCTCTCTCCACGATTTTGATGCGGTAGTTCCAACCTGTGCCGAAAGCGGAAAGAACGTAGAAGATGTTCTTGAAGAAGCAGAGCAGTTCCTTTACGATGGAGAGTGGATGTTTGACGAGGACAGCCTTACCGACCAGCCTGAGAGACAGATTGCAGCGGAGATAATCAGAGAAAAGCTCCTCAGAACACTTTCCGATGAAATCCCCCACGGTACTGCCGTAGTTATCGAGGAGTTTGAAGAAGACGAAAAAATGATACGTATCCGTGCTGAGATATATTGCGAAAAGCAGTCTCACAAGGGTATAATTGTCGGCAAAAAGGGCGAAACTCTCAAGAAAATCGGTACATACGCAAGAGAGGACATGGAAGCATTCTTCGGAACAAAGGTATATCTCAACCTTTGGGTAAAGGTAAAGGAAAAGTGGCGTGATGACCAGCTTTCACTGAACAGTCTTGGATTCAAGCCCGAAACCAATGTCTGAGTTTAATGAGTGAGAATTTCTATGAGCTTGATGGGCTTGTCATACGTGAAGTCAAGGTTGGAGAGAAAGATAAGCTTCTCACGCTGCTGACCTCAGATGAAGGACTCATAACTATATCCGGAAAGGGTCTGACGAGCATAAAAAACAGGTATGCAGCCTCCGCACAGCTTTTTACATACAGCACGTTTCAGCTTACAAAAAGAGGCGAATACTACTACATAGCGGATGCATTCCTTATAGAATCATTCATAAATATCCGCTATGATGTAGAAAAGCTAGCACTGGCAAACTATGTCTGCGATGTTGCACATGACCTTGCACTGGTCGGTGTTGGTGATGAAGAGCTTCTTCCTCTTGTGCTGAATACACTTTACGCTACTGCCAATATGTCAATTCCGCTTGACCAAATAAAAGGAGCGTTTGAATTCCGTGCAGCGGTTGTCGAGGGATTCATGCCCGATTTATCCTCATGCGGTCTTTGCGGAAACAAGATAAGTGATGAATCTGTGCTTGACGTAATGAACGGGCGTGTACTTTGCAAAAAATGTCGCAGTGAGCTTGAAAATATGCCCGAATTTATACGAGACGAAGCCGCAGCTAAGATATTCATACGGCTGTCAATGCCTGTTTTGTACGCACTGCGATATATAGAAAATGCACCTCAGAAAAAATTCCTGTCATTTACTCTCGATAAAACGGAGCTTTCTTTGTTTTCGGTAGTCTGTGAAAGATACCTTCTGAATCACCTTGAACATGGATTTGCCTCACTTGAGTATTATAAGAAAATCAAAATATAGACACTAAACTATAATTAATGACAAAATGAATACTAAAGCATTATATACACTTGAATTTGATAAAATACGAGAGCTTCTTGCCGCAATAGCACCTACCGAAGGCTCTGCTGAAATGGCAAAGACTCTCACACCATCGTCGGATATCGAAAAGGTACGACTCAGACAGCAGCATACCTCCGACGCAAAAACTCTGATCGGACTCAAAGGAAGTCCTTCGTTCGGAAGAGTAAAGGATATCCGTCCCAGTATAGAGAGAGCCGAAAAAGACGCTATGCTTTCACTGCGAGAGCTCCTTGACTGTGCGGCTGTCCTTAAAACATCAAGACTTCTTCTTGATTATGTCCAGGGAGAAAAGACACCCGAAACCTCCCTCGGTGAGATATTTGAAAGACTTATCCC
>CAYTLG010000242.1:0-1778 GCA_964438725.1 uncultured Ruminococcus sp.
ATATCATATTATACGCTCCATAATATTAAAATTTGCGGCAGACCCCGAGTTCGGAATGTGCCAAAGATGACTCCATCTTTGTAGTTGACTCTATTATATCAAAATCTGCGGTTTAAATCAATAGCTTTGAAAATTTTTTTTGATGGCATTCTTAACAACAAGTTCTAAGACAAACTACCATAAATTTAATAATTATGCGTATTTGGTAAAAAATTATAATTTTTTTACAGAAATAGTTACCTTTTCTCCGTTGATGTCCCAATCTTTTTCGAGGTCGGATTCAATCTTTTCGCCAAATACAAGATTATCGCAGAGTACGCTTGATGTAAGTTCATCGGGAGAAGTCTTTACGATGTTTTCGAGCTTTTCACTACCGCTGATAGATACTGCGATGTGGTCGGTAACAACGAAATCAGCTTCCTTACGCATTGTCTGAACCTTGGAGATAACTTCACGGATGAAGCCTTCGGAAATAAGCTCATCTGTAAGAGTTGTATCGAGAGCAACAGTTACACCGTTGTCGTTTACTGTGTGGAAGCCTTCCTTCTGCTTAACTTCGATAAGGAGGTCTGCTTCTTCGAGGGCTGCCTTTTCTCCGTCGAGGTCGAGTGTGAGGACACCGTTTGCCTTGAGTTCAGACATAGCGGCATTTCCGTCAAATTCTTCGTTCTGGAGTACTCCTCTTATCTTTCCGAGGAGCTTACCATACTTAGGACCTACTGTCTTGAGGTTCGGCTTGAATGAGTAAGAGGAAAGTGCGGACATATCGTCAACTACCTTTACTTCTTTTACGTTAAGCTCATCACGGATTATATCTGTGTAGAATGAATCGAGAGCGGATGCACCCTCAGCCTTTACATAAAGTGCGGAGAGAGGCTGACGGTTCTTGATGTTAGCACCGTTTCTTGCAGCACGACCGAGAACTACGATATCAACAACTTTGTTCATGTTGTACTCAAGGTTCTTGTCGATGAGAGTGGTATCAACCTCAGGGAATGAGCAGAGGTGAACGGATTCGGGTGCATTCTTGTCAACGGAGCAAACGAGGTTTCTGTAAATATCTTCAGCCATGAAAGGAATCATGGGAGCGGATGTCTTTGCGAGAGTTACAAGGCAGGTGTAAAGTGTCATGTAAGCCGCAACCTTGTCGTCTGTCATTTCAACCCCCCAGTAACGCTCACGGCAACGACGTACATACCAGTTGGAAAGTTCGTCTACGCATTCATAGAGAGCACGTGCAGCTTCGGGAATCTTGTATTCGGAGAGGTTCTTGTCAACTGCGGCTACGGTAGAGTTGAGGACGGAAAGAATATATTTATCCATTACTGTGAGGGCACAGTTTTTAAGCTCATACTTTGTGGGGTCGAATGAGTCGATGTCGGCATAAAGTACGTAGAACGCATATGTGTTCCAAAGTGTACCGAGGAACTTTCTCTGACCTTCAAGAACAGCCTTACCGCTGAATCTGGAGGGAAGCCACGGAGCAGAGTTGGTGTAGAAGTACCAACGGATAGCATCGGCACCGTAGGTCTGGAGTGCATCGAACGGGTCAACTGCATTTCCCTTGGACTTTGACATCTTCTGACCGTTTTCGTCTTGAACGTGACCGAGAACGATTACGTTTCTGTAAGGAGCCTTGTCAAAGAGAAGTGTGGAGATAGCCATGAGGGAGTAGAACCAACCTCTTGTCTGGTCAACGGCTTCACTGATGAAGTCTGCCGGGAACTGTCTCTCAAACTTATCCTGATTTTCAAAGGGATAGTGGTGCTGTGCAAAGG
>CAYTLG010000243.1:0-1719 GCA_964438725.1 uncultured Ruminococcus sp.
GTGGTAAGATAAGACGTGTTGAACTCAGACAAAAGTAAGACTTTATAATAGAATATATTAAATAATTCTCATGCTTATTGAAATCCGTTAGATTATTTAGTATAATATGTTTATACTATGAGAAAGGACATTTTCGCATGAGAATTATTTTTTTAGATCTTGACACTCTGAGACCTGATCATCTGGGTTGCTACGGATATTTCCGTAATACTTCACCTAACATTGACTCTATTGCTCGTGAGGGCGTTCGTTTTGACAGATATTACTGCTCTGATGCACCTTGTCTCCCCTCAAGAAGTGCTCTCTCAAGCGGCATGTTCGGCATTCATAACGGTGCGGTAGGTCATGGCGGTACTGCGGGAGACCAGTTTATTGAGGGAGAGGGCAGAGGATTCCGTACACGTTTCTCTGCCTCGAATCTCTTCCAGCAGTTCAGACGTGCAGGAATGTATACCGCAAGCATCTCGACATTTGCCGAAAGGCATACATCTTATTGGTACTACGGTGGATTCAATGAAATTCACAACATAGGAACAGGCGGTGGAGAAACTGCGGATATGGTATCTCCAATTGCTATTGATTGGATAAAGAAGAACGGAAAGCGTGATAACTGGTTCTTACATATTAATATGTGGGACGCTCATACTACATACAGAACGCCTGCTGAATTCGGAAATCCTTTTGAGGGAGATGATTTCTTTGAGCATACTTGGATGACTCAGGATATCATCGACCGTCAGCGTAAGGAAGCATCTCCGCATGGTGTACGTGAGCTTGGAATGTATGACAACACTCCGTATCCCGAATATCCACGTCAGCCTATGGAAATACACGATATGAATGAGTACAGAACGCTTATTGATGGCTATGACTGTGGTATCAGATTTATGGATATGCATATCGGATATATTCTTGATGCACTTCGTGAAGAGGGAATTTATGATGATGTTTCGTTCATAATCAGTGCAGACCACGGTGAAAATATAGGTGAGCTTAACAGTTACTCCGAACATTCGACAGCTGACGATATAACCTGCCGTATTCCTATGATAATAAAGTGGAAAGACGGTATGCGTGGAACTGTCGATGATACGCTGAGATACAATATCGACCTTTGTCCGACTGTAGCTGACCTTTTCGGATTACAAAAATCCTCACTGTGGGATGGCGAAAGCTATGCATCGGCTATAACTGACGGCGTTCCGTGTCCGAGAGAATATCTTGTGCTTTCTCAGATGGCTCATGTTTGCCAGAGAAGTGTCAGATACGGTGACTGGCTCTACATGAGAACGTATCATGACGGATATCACAATTTCTCTCGTGAAATGCTGTTTAATATAAAGGATGACCCGCATGAGGAAAACAATGTGGCTACCGAGCATCCTGAAATATGCGACAAATGTGCCCATATGCTTCTTGAGTGGTTCGATGACTGCATGATGAAATCGTCTCAGCCGATAGACCCTATGCAAACGGTTCTCAGAGAGGGCGGACCTTATCATACAAGAGGATGGCTCAATTATTATTGCAATTTCCTCGAAAAAACAGAACGTGCGGATGAAGCTGCAAGTCTCAAAGCACGTCACCCGAATGAAAAATAATATTATTGGAGAAAAATAATGACAGAATGGCTCACTAATTTCGTGAACAACTACCTTACTGATTTTGTAATCAGACTGTTGTTTGCGGCAATCATACTTGTTGTCGGTTTTTCGGTTG
>CAYTLG010000244.1:0-1677 GCA_964438725.1 uncultured Ruminococcus sp.
GTCATCCATATAATAATCGCCCAGCAGAAAATGTCGTTTTTGTCTCGCATAAAGTGGCGGTCGAGGGTGTTATTCGCTTTTACCGGATAATACACCTGCGACAGATATGCCAGTATTATTGTCCCAAAGTAAAGCAGGATCAGCTTTGCCATATCGCTCCTATCGTCTCACGGACTACCTTTTCCTTTTTGAATTCCTTTTCCATATTTGCTCGTCCATTTCGACCCATCTCTTCTCTATCGTCTCTTGCAAGCATTTTCTTCATAGCCACATACAGTGATTCCGCATTTTTAACTTCACAAAGATATCCGCTCACCCCGTCTACCACTGCTTCTTTACAGCCGTGGATATTGCTCGTTACAACAGGTCTGCCTACTGATGCTGCTTCGAGAAGTACGTTACTCATTCCCTCATGATAGCTCGGAAGAACTACGCAGTCGGCTTTCGCATAATACGGTATTGGGTCTTTCTGAAATCCGTGAAACACTGCGATTCCATCCTTTACAATACTGTCAACCTGCTCCTTATACTCATCCTCAAAGAATCCGACAAGGTCAAGAATGAACTCTTCCCCCTCATCGTGGAGTTTTCTTGCCGCCTGAAACAGCTCGTCTACTCCCTTTTCTCTCATGATACGTCCGAGGTACAGAAAACGCACTTTATCGTTCTTTGGGTATTCATGGTACTTAAAACGCTCAAGATTGACTCCTGCTCCATGAAGGACGTGCTGCTTCTCTTTCGGGATTATATGTCTGTTGCAAAATTCCTCTGCGTTACCTTCGTTCTCGAAAAATACTACCTTTGCTTTTTTTAGTGCGACTTTATACATCACCGTAACAAGGTCTGAGAGTATAGGCTTTTGGAATGCCGTTCCCAGTCCCTGCACGTTTACGGAATACGGTATCCCCATCATTCTGCAAGCGAATCCTGCGTATATGTTAGGCTTTATGGAGTATGTTATCACCATATCGGGGCGTTCGGTTTTCAATATCTTTCTATATGTACGATACAGTGTTATATCCTTAATAGGATTTATTCCACGGCGGTCGAGGTTTGTGTTTATCATACGACAGCCGAGCTTTTCAAAATCTTCTATATGCTCACCGAAAGGAACGCTTATGGTCACTTCGTTGTTTTTCAGCAATTCTTCGATAAGCTCACGGCGAAACTGCCACAGCATGAACGAATGGTTTGTGATTATCAGAATCTTCATTTGCCGACAGTTTCCTTTTCAGTCTCTTTTTCTGTAATGTTTCCTGTTCCGCCCTCTACAACTCCGTCGTGTCGTATTACCTTTATCACCGTCAGGAGAACGCATTTTATATCAAAAAGGAAGCTCATTTTCTGCACGTATTCACCGTCAAGACGTGCTTTTTCCGTTATCGGAAGCTCATCACGACCGTTAACCTGTGCCCATCCTGTAAGTCCCGGGCGAATATCGTTTGCTCCGTATTTGTCTCGCTCCGCTATGAGGTCATCCTGGTTCCACAATGCAGGTCGTGGACCTACAACCGACATCTTGCCGGTGAGGATTGATATTAACTGCGGAAGTTCATCAATAGATGTTTTTCTGAGAACTCGCCCAACAGGAGTTATCCACTTTGTAGGATCTGTAAGCATATGAGTAGGCATTTCAGATGGTGTTTCAGTATACATCGAGCGGAACTTAGGCATCAT
>CAYTLG010000245.1:0-1669 GCA_964438725.1 uncultured Ruminococcus sp.
CAGCTACGTCGTTACCCATTACCTGAACCGCTACCATAGTAACAGCTTCGCACTGAGTGGGGTTAACCTTACCGGGCATGATGGAGGAACCGGGTTCGTTTTCGGGAATTGTGATTTCACCGAGACCGAGTCTGGGTCCGGAAGCGAGCCATCTTACGTCGTTAGCTATCTTCATCATGTCGCAAGCGAGAGCCTTAACCGCACCGTGAGCGAATACGATTTCGTCCTTGCTGGTGAGAGCGTGGAACTTGTTTTCAGCAGTTTCAAAGTGCTTACCGGTGATTTCGGAAACAGCTTCAGCTACCTTAACATCAAAGCCCTTGGGAGCGTTAAGACCTGTACCTACTGCTGTACCACCGAGAGCAAGTGTCTTGAGAGCAGGAAGTGATCTTTCGATAAGCTCAACGTCCTTTTCAAGGGATGAACGCCAGCCGGAAATCTCCTGAGAGAACTTGATAGGTGTAGCATCCTGGAGGTGAGTTCTACCGCTCTTTGTGATACCTTCGTGGAGCTTTTCGAGCTTACGGAAGGTTGTAATGAGCTTGTTTACTGCAGGGATGAGCTTATCCTCGATGGAGCAAACAGCAGCGATGTGCATAGCAGTCGGGAATGTATCATTTGAGGACTGGCTCATATTGATATCATCGTTGGGGTGGCAGAGCTTCTTGCCTGCAAGCTCGTTAGCACGGTTAGCGATAACTTCGTTTGCATTCATGTTGGACTGAGTACCACTACCTGTCTGCCATACTACGAGGGGGAAATGCTCGTTGAGTGAACCGGAGATAACTTCGTCACAAGCTGTGGAGATGAATCCGAGCTTTTCGTCAGTCATCTTTTCGGGTCTGAGCTGATTGTTAGCCTGAGCAGCAGCCTTCTTGAGTACGCCGAAAGCTCTTGTTATCTCACGAGGCATTGTTTCGATGCCAACGCCGATTCTGAAGTTTTCGTGGCTGCGTTCGGTCTGAGCTGCCCAATACTTATCAGCGGGAACCTTGACCTCACCCATAGAGTCGTGTTCTATACGATATTCCATAGTTCTTTCCTTTATATAAATTAAATATTGACGTTGTGAATGATTTCCTTGAGGCAGTCTGCACTCTTCTGGAGGAGTACAACTTCTTCGTCTGTAAGAGGTGTGAGAATCTTACCACGGAGTCCCTCACGTCCAACGATGTTGAGTGTGCTGAGTGCAACATCATCAATGCCGTATTCGCCATGCATCATTGTGGATACGGTAAGAGTTGTGTCCATACCGCCGATTATGCACTTGCAGATGTGGCAAGCGGAAAGTGCGATAGCATAGAAGGTAGCACCCTTACGCTGAATGATTCTTCCGCCGGACTTTCTAATATAGTTTTCGATTTCATCGTGTTCGATGGGAGTGTAGATGTGATCCTTGTTTGTGATTACGCTGTGGTATTCATCAACAGGAACGTTGGAGATGTTTGCGATAGACCACGGAACGAATGAAGAGTCACCATGTTCACCGAAAACGTATGCGTGTACGTTCTGACGGTTGATGTTGTAGTATTCGGAGATACGAGCACGAAGTCTTGCGGTATCGAGGATAGTACCGGAACCGATGATCTTGTGTTCGGGAATACCGGAGCACTTGCACCATGTATAAGTAAGAACGTCAACGGGGTTACTTACAATGATGTAGGTTGCA
>CAYTLG010000246.1:0-1657 GCA_964438725.1 uncultured Ruminococcus sp.
GTTTTGATTTGTTGGATTTTGTGATTGTAGCAACGTCAAAAAATGTGTACTTTTGTTAACAATTGTCGGTAGTCATATAGTTACTACGTTTTGTAAATAATATTTTGTGATTAGTGATATAATACAAAATATAAATTAAGCTCATGTACTGTTGAATATCTGAGAGATTTAATAATATAAAGTCAAGTTTATAAAAATGAGTATTTGTTTTATCATATATATAAAAAAGGACTGTAGTAAATTCTACAGTCCTTTTTGAATTCAACAATCTAATGTAAGTAAAAACAATTAGATAGTTATTTAGTTGATAATGATATATGTATTCAAGAAAAAGTGAAAATTACCAACTCACTCCACATCAATGCCGTAGCGAACGAAAGCATATCTGTCGAGGTAGTCCCCGCATTCTCTACCGTGCCATTCCTTTTCATATGAGAAGGTGTTGGGTCCTACTCCGTAAGGTTCGGGATCATGACGATGGTGCGGACCCATAAGGTTACGGTTCGAGTTGCATATCACAAGCGTAATATCGTTTTCGCCGTCGTGCAACCACTTTGCGAGGTCAAGATATTTCGAGAACATCATGCATCCGACATCATTTCCGTTTATCGTGACTTCGCAGACAGCGTATCTTCCGGTCAGCTTGAGCATTGTCGGCATTCCGGCATGGTACTCGTACTTGAATGATGAAGCAAACTTACCTGCGTAGAACGGATAGCCATCCTTTACGATATTGTTTATCTTTATCGTGTCACGCTGGGGTTCAAGTGAGAAGGTTCCTTCAAATGCTACGCTGCATTTATCTCCGTCAGTGAATGTACCACCGCACTTCACGCAGAAATCACCTGTGAGATATATGTTTTCGATTTCACAGTCAAATACAAGACAGTTGCGGAGTGCTTCTGATACACCGCCGTAGAGAACATAATATACATAGTCTCTCTGGTAGTGGTGGAGCTTTATTACAATCTCGTTCTGACCTGCTTTTGCATATGGAAGAATGTCATATACCGAGAATTTCTTGTCGAACCACCATTCGTTAGGGAGGGGAGAAATCTCATTTCCGTTTATTGAGAATGAAAGTACATTCATAGGTTCAACGGAAATACGAAGCTCCCTTGCGGATTTGATGTATTCTTCGCCGGCATCAAAGGAGAATCTGAGCCATACATCTCCGTTGTATTTCTCACGTAGGAGGTTATCCTTGATACCCATGACGGACAGTGCTTCATCGTAGTTCACACCATCCTTGGAAAGCTCTGCCGTGTCAAGATTTATCATGTTGATATGCTTTCCGCAATTCATGACTGACGGGAGCTTTATCGTAGGAATAGTATTGGGGATTATATTTTCTTCACAGAGAGGAATATCTGACGGGATTATAACGTAGCTCTGGCTGTCGGCAAAATTCAGTGTAAGGGTTATACCGTTTCCGTCCTTCTTTCCCGTAAGCGGGCTTACTTCAAGAGTCATTGGGTCAAGGCAGGCAACACTGTCTCCGCTGAGGTAGCTTGAGTCAAGTTCTATCTTTACATTGTTCAGATTTTCACCTGTGATGTTTGTGATGAACGCT
Source organism: uncultured Ruminococcus sp. (assembly GCA_964438725.1). Classification (GTDB taxonomy): domain Bacteria; phylum Bacillota; class Clostridia; order Oscillospirales; family CAG-272; genus UMGS1696. Next base: position 1,574 of record CAYTLG010000246.1, read on the forward strand.
ACCTTGCCGTATTCGGTGACACGTGACATTTTTCTGAGCTGAGGAGCATTCTGTCCGTTTTCGAGAGTGATAATAGCGTCACGA
>CAYTLG010000247.1:0-1602 GCA_964438725.1 uncultured Ruminococcus sp.
GAACTATAATATCTGAGGTATAATAATTACATAAATTTAAATATAAGGCGGAAATAAATGAATCAATACATGAGCGTCAATGTAATTTTCGCAAAATTTTCACGAGATTACATGGCTACCAAAAAATATCTTCCGATTCGTCCGAGTGAAATGGGCGTTATCAATATTTTGACACGATGTGAGGACGATTTCACACCAATGAAGCTGGCAGAGAAGCTGGGGGTGTCCAAGCCTATGGTAACGGCACACATAAACGTACTTTTGAAAAAAGGATATGTCCGTAAGGAAGCCTCTCGAGATGATAAACGCAGCTTTTTCGTCCGTCCCACCGAGAAAGCGATAGCACTTGCAGATGAAGCGGAGGCAAAACAGACCGAGTATATCAAAGCCATAGAGGAAAAGCTTGGTGAAAAAGATTTTGCGACACTCACCGAACTTCTCGACAAGGCACAGGGAGTACTTGGAGAAATGCTTGACAAACAAGGAGAAATATAATGCAGAATGCAGAAATTGATAAAGCGATACCGTGGAATCCGTGGCATGGATGCAAAAAGGTAAGTCCCGGATGCAAAAACTGCTTTGTATATAAGATGGACAAACGCTACGGACGTGACACAACGATAATAACCAAAGGAAAAACCACATACGAGCTTAAAAGCAAGGATTGCCCGATAGGTTCTCTGGTAAAGCTGTGCTTTTCATCCGATTTTTTTATAGAAGAAGCTGATGAATGGAGAGAGGACTGTTGGGATTTCATACGTAAAAGAAGCGACTGTGTTTTCGTAACGACAACAAAAAGACCCGAACGTATTGCACAGTGCGTCCCCGCTGACTGGGGTGATGGCTGGGAAAACGTGCATATCAGCATATCTATTGAAAATCAGGAAATGGCAGATACACGTCTGAAGCATTTTCTTGCTGCACCTGTAAAACACAGAGAGGTGTTCTGCTCACCGCTCATAGGACCCATATCTCTCGGAAAATATCTCGATACAGGTCTTATAAAATGCGTGAATGTAGGCGGCGAGATGTCACCGAAAAATGAAGTCAGACCCATTATGTATGAGTGGGTGAGAGATCTTTTCATCGAAGCGAATGAGCGTGATATCGAGTTCTACTTCCACCAGTGCGGTTCTATGTTTATAAAAGACGGCGTAAATATCGGAAAATGGAACCTGAAAGACCAGATTGCTCGTGCCGAGGAAATACAGCATGAGCTTGAGTCACTGTACGGCAGGTCGAAATAATAAAAAAACTCCGATAACCGTATGGCTGTCGGAGATTTTGTTTTATTCAGGTTTAATTATTCTTCGCAGAGAATCTTACATACCTTTTCGAGATATTCACGGATAGCGAGGTGCTGAGGACATTTCTTTTCGCAAAGTCCGCACTTTTTGCAGTCAGCGAAGGTCTTTCCGCCGTGGTGGATGTAGTCACGCATCATGTTCTTTGCATGGTCCTTGAGTCCGTATACGTTGTAGTATGTCCAAATCTCGAAGATACGGGGAATGTTTATCTCAACGGGGCAGGGCTGGCAGTACTTGCATCCTGTGCAGTAAAGATCGGAGAACTTCTTGAGATCTTCCATGGACTTACCAAGCT
>CAYTLG010000248.1:0-1586 GCA_964438725.1 uncultured Ruminococcus sp.
GGGTGAAAAATCTATTGTGGGAATGCTGTACCAGAGAGCTTGCGGAAGAAACTGGAAAGATTGTTGATGCAAAACGGCATTTTCTGACAATAAATGAATATTATGAAGAGTGGTTATTTGTCAGCCATTATTGCATTTGTGAAATAGTAGGCGAAACTGACAGAAAGCTGACTGAACGGGAGATAGATGTTGGACTTGAGTCTCGTTGGATTACACTTGATGAAGCAGTTGATATATTCTCAAGGCATATGGAATACGCAGACAATGAAATGAAACGTGGAGCATATCTGCGTGAGTATACTGCACTTTTGGAATATATAAAGCTATGTAAATAACTGAGAAAAACAAAAACTCTGTGACCATCGGATTGATGATTACAGAGTTTTTCTATTCAATTAAATAGCTTAGTTCTTCTTAAAGCCTGCGTTTTCCATAAAGTTAATGAATGCACTTTCGCCTGCTACATCTTTCTTAAATACAGAGGTATTGTCGAGAATGTCACGGCAAACTGTTTCAAGCTCATTCTTGAGGATAGCATCTGCCTTATCGTTATCAACAGCAGTGTTTTCTGAGAGGAGCTTCTCAATCATGGGTGCAAAAATCTGCATATCATCGCTAAGCTCATTGCGGTTGTAGCTCTGAGTACCGGTGAGATATGTACGTATAACACCAAGCTGACGCTTCAGTCTTGCCGGGAGAATGAACAGACCCATAGCTTCAATAAGACCAATGGATTCGCTCTTGATATGGTGATGCTCACGGTGAGCATGGAAGATGCCATCTGGATGCTGTTCGCTTACTCTATTGTTTCTGAGAATCATATCGAGTATGTAACCATTCTCAGTTTTACGTGCGATACAGCTTGCAGTATTGTGTCTTTCTTCACCGGTATGTGAAAGAATGTCAAGTTCTGCATTATCATAGTTTTCCCATGCATTAACTATCTGCATAGCAATTGCACTGATTTCTTCTCTGTTCTCGCCTTCGATACGGAGAGCGGTATTATACCAGTCGAGGATGCCAACCTTGGTTGAAGGATATTTTTCAGAATGGAGAACGTGAGTATAAACTACTTTCTGCATAGGAAGAGTTGCGTTACCACCCTGGAAATGATTATGCATGAGGATTGAACCGCCAACTCTCGGAAGAGGAGCATTATTACCTACAAAATAGTGAGGATACTGTTCAACAAAATCAAGAAGAGCGTTTACTGTATTCTCATTCATTACCATAGGAGTATGCTTAACACTAATAACGATACCGTGTTCGTTGAAGTATGCATATGGAGAATACTGCCAGAACCAATCTTCGCCATTGAGCTTGAGAGAAACAGTCCGCATATTACGACGTGAGAATCCGGGTTTTTCATAACCTTCGTTTTCACGGCAGATTGTACACTTAGGATAGCTTGTGCTTGCCACAGTAAGCTGCTTCTGAAGATCCTTGTTGTTCTTTTCGGGTTTACTGAGGTTGATTGTTATAACAAGACCGTTGTCTGCATTGAAGAGGATGTTCTTGTCAATAGCACTCTTCTTTACATAGTTAGAGTGTATAGCATAAGCATTTGCCCAATCAGTAGCTTTAGC
>CAYTLG010000249.1:0-1544 GCA_964438725.1 uncultured Ruminococcus sp.
GTTACATCCAAGGGTAAGCCGGTAAAAGCAAAGACTGTCGGTCAGAAAAAATATCTTGATGCGATAAAAAAGAATACCATTGTTATCGGTGCGGGTCCTGCCGGTACGGGTAAAACATATCTTGCGGTAGCTGCGGCGGTAAAGGCACTCAGAGCACATGAGGTGTCAAGAATCATTCTTACAAGACCCGCAGTCGAAGCAGGAGAGAGACTCGGATTTCTTCCCGGAGACCTCCAGAGCAAGATAGACCCCTACCTCCGACCTCTCTACGATGCACTTTATGAAATGCTCGGTGCAGAGTCATGTGCGAGACTTATTGAGAAAATGACAATAGAAATAGCACCTCTTGCATATATGAGAGGACGTACACTCGACGATTCATTTATAATCCTCGATGAAGCCCAGAATACCACACCCGAGCAGATGAAGATGTTCTTGACACGACTCGGAAACGGCTCAAAGATAGTAGTAACGGGTGACCTTACACAGACAGACCTTCCCAGAGGTACAAAAAGCGGTCTTTCAATAGCGGTTCAGATACTTAAAAACATAGATGACATCGCAGTGCATGAGTTCACCGAAAAGGACGTAGTACGACACAGACTCGTTCAGAAAATAATCATGGCATATGACAGATACGACAGAGACAGAAAGGTGAAAACGGAAGAAAAGCGTGAAAAGGTAAGATATCACGCACAGAACCGTGACTTCAAAAAATGAAAGTAAAAATATTGTTCACTAATGAGCAAAATAAAATGAAAGCAGGCTTTTCGCTGAGACACCTTGTAAAAAAAGCGGTAAAAGCCACATTGGAATGTGAAAATTTCAAATCGGACTGTACCGTTTCCGTGACATTCACCGACAACGAACAGATTCGTGAGAAAAACCGTGAGTTTCGTGAGATAGATTCTGCCACGGACGTTCTTTCATTCCCCATGTACGATATAAAGAACGGAGATGTGCCTTTTGAAGGAGAGGTATTTGAGCTTGGCGATATAGTTTTATCACTTGAGAGAGCTAAAGAACAGGCTGACAGCTTTGGTCACAGCTATGAGAGGGAGTGTGCGTTCCTTACTGTGCATTCAGTACTTCACTTGCTCGGCTATGACCACGTGAACTCTGAAGAAGAGGATGCCGAAATGAGAGAACACCAGAGAGTTGTAATGAAAAAACTCGGACTTGAGATAAAATAAGAAATAACGGAGAAAAATATATGAGAACAGCATTTATAGCAATAGTCGGAAGACCGAATGTCGGAAAAAGTACACTTATGAATCACCTGCTCGGAGAAAAAGTTGCGATTGTTTCACCGAAGCCGCAGACCACAAGAAACCGTATTGCGGGTATTCTTACAAAGGGTGAGGATCAGTACGTTTTCCTCGATACTCCCGGTGTACATCACGCCAAGAACAAGCTCGGTGAGTTTATGATGAAAACAGTTCGTTCATCCGTTGGTTCAGCCGATGCGGTTATCCTCATAGCAGAAGCAGGATATCCCGCAGGCGAGATTGAAAAGAACCTTATAGGTCAGATAAAAAAGGCAG
>CAYTLG010000250.1:0-1533 GCA_964438725.1 uncultured Ruminococcus sp.
AGAACCTATCTGCTTGTCCTCAAACGGTTCATCAAATTCTTTAAGGTGTGAAAGAAGTCTTGTATCGTTAGAGAACTTTGTCGCACTCTGAGCAATACTTGAGAGAACGGAAAGAACCTCAAAGTCAACCTTTCTTGAATATGTCTGACCCGATACGGAATAGCACGCAGAGAAGCCCATTTTTTCTGCAATCATCTTGTCGAGCTTCTTTACCTTTTCATAGTCACCACCGAAAAGCTCAAGGAAGGATGCACCTGTACCTGTGGTACCCTTGCAGCCGAGGAGCTTGAGTCGGGATATAGTATATTCAAGTTTATCAAGGTCTGACATGAGATCCTGAAGCCAAAGAGTAGCTCTTTTACCCATTGTAGTAGGCTGAGCTGCCTGGAAATGTGTATATGCAAGAGTGGGAAGAGCCTTATGCTGCTCTGCGAACTTTGATACAGCCTTGATGCAGTTTACAAGGAGCTTTCTTATCTGCTCAAGAGCTGCTCTCATAAGGATAATGTCGGTATTATCACCTACGTAGCATGATGTAGCTCCGAGATGGATGATTCCCGCAGCATTGGGGCAACAGTCACCATAGGTCTTTACATGAGCCATAACGTCATGTCTTACCTCTGATTCATACTTTTTAGCCTTTGCGTAGTCGATATTGTAGATGTTGTCCTTGAGTTCCTTGATCTGTTCATCCGTGATATTGATTCCGAGTTCCTTTTCGCTTTCTGCGAGTGCAACCCAGAGTTTTCTCCATGTAGAGAACTTTGTATCTGCGGAGAAGATCTTCTTCATTTCGTCACTTGCGTATCTTGTACACAGCGGATTTTCGTAAACGTCAGTCATAAGTCTTCCTTTCGGTGAGAGCGTTGATTTTACCTATTTATTATATCACACAATTCCACTTGAATCATGAATAAAACCACGTTTGTTTGCAAACGAGACAAAAATCTCCGAAATGACCAATGTGTATATATCCGGAGAATGTTTTTTGTCGAATTTAATATATGTGATATATCCTTATTTTGTAAAAAGCAGCAGTACGCATTCATTTCTGTTTTTGAAAAATATCGCACCGATACCATATAAAAATATTATAATCCACCATCCGTTCCATGTCAAGAAGTCATGACGAGATTTCGGTGGGTTTTCGTGTTTTTCACAATGGAATGGCAAAATCGCACTTCAAGTTGTGCAAGTCTACGATTCGTTTTGACACTTTCCGAAAAAACTTGACACAGGCAAAATTTGTGAGTATAATTTTATAAAAGCGACAAGGACTTCGTGGTTTTTAAACTTGGCTGTCATTGTCGTTTTTTGTTAAATTTACCATAAATATACATTATAAGGAGTTTTCCGATGTCTACGGTCAGTGAATATTTCGGTTGTCTGTCTTTTGACGACACAACGATGAAGGAACGTCTTCCGAAGGATACATATAAATCCCTCAAAAAAACTATCGACGAAAACAGGCAGCTCGATCTCGGTGTGGCAAACATCGTAGCTAACGCAATGAAAGACTGGGCAGTAGAACAT
>CAYTLG010000251.1:0-1530 GCA_964438725.1 uncultured Ruminococcus sp.
GATATTAACACTTATGATTTTATCTCTGATAATTTCTTAATAATTCAAAGATATTTCTATCGTATTACTACATTTTCATCTCCAAGCATTTCTTTAAGCTCGTTTATGACAAAGTTTGTAGGTTCTACTGATATGGTGTCCTTTAAGTATTCTTTTTTATCTGATACATAAAGCACAACCTGAACTCTTCCACTGAAAATATTGCAAAATGCAATTGCCTGCTTCATTTTTTTATCGTTGACACTGTCAAAACGCATGAACAGTTTCGAAATCTGTTTAGGCTGAGTAACATCAGCTTTTTTAGCAGACAGAACGATAGGCTTTATTGATGGTTCTTCTTCTCGATATTCATCATTTGTGCTGAGTGGAATCACTTTGTCACAAAGCAATTTCACATCTTCGTCTTCACGTATGCTGAGTGTACCTGAAACTGCTATTGCAGAGTCAAATGTTAGCAGATATCCGTATTTCTGTATTGTCTTAGGAAATACAAGCATTTCTATTGATGATGTGTAGTCTTCAATGGTAACAAACGACATTTGGTCACCATTTTTTGTAACCTTATTAACACGTTTAGTAACGCACCCAACAACCACTACACGTGATTTATCTGAATACTCAGTTGCACTATCATTTACAAAAGATATATCCTCGCTTTCAGTGTTGCTTTCGTTTACAGAAGCTCGTATTTCTGATATTTTATCAGCCTTCAAATTTGAAATATGCCTACTGTAATCTTCAAGTATATGTCCACTAAGATATAGACCACAACTTTCCTTTTCTAGCATAAGTCTATCACGGTCGGAAATATCTTTAATATCGGGATATTCAATTTTTGCTCGTTTAGGCAACTCAGCTTTTGATACAGTGTCGAACATTCCTATTTGATTCTCAAATTCCGCAGAATTAAGTATTCCTCTGTTTTCGAGAAGTCCATCATAAACTGCAAGGAGTTTACTGCGACTAACGCCCATTGAATCGAATGCTCCGGCTTTAATAAGCATTTCAAAAGCACGCTTATTAATATCCGTTGAAGCTGTTCTTTCAATAAAGTCATCAATACTAAGATATTCTCCATTCATATCACGCTCATGTATAAGCTGTTCAACGAGTCTGCCACCAATATTCTTTATCGCAGTTAGCCCAAAACGTATCTGACCGGACTCAACATGGAATGAACCATAGCTTTTGTTAATGTCAGGCGGTAGAATTTTTATTCCTTGCTTTTTGCAATCTGCAATATACTCTGATAGCTTGTCAGTCCATGACATTACCGATGTAAGCAAAGCACTCTCGTACTCAGTCGGATAATGAGTTTTCAAATAAGCTGTTCTGAATGCAAGAACTGCATATGCCGCTGCATGGCTCTTATTGAAGGCATAGTTTGCAAATGACACGATATCTCCAAATAACTTTTCAGCATCTGATTTGTCAATGCCCTTTGCTACCGCACCGTCTAAGAACGCCTGTCGTTCGCCGTCCAGTACTCCTTGCTTTTTCTTTGAAATTGCTCGTCTTACTTCATCAGCA